>CAZXPK010000168.1:2498-7036 GCA_964642565.1 uncultured Anaerolineaceae bacterium | reverse complement strand
TTATTCATCAGCCGTTAGATGAATGAATGATTAAAAATATTTTAGAGTTTAATTATGGTTATAGCATTTGTATTAATTGGGATTAATTGGTAAATAACCGATAAATCCACGAACATCGTATAAAGATTGATTGTTTACTTCGCAGATCAAATATCCACCGGATAATCAAAAGTCACATCGCCAGAGATAACCTGTAGGCATTTATATGTACGAATGTAAGGTTCCCTTTATTGAAGTCGCAAGGTCAGCCAATTGGAATCGAAAATCTAGCCATTTGGATCTCTGGTTGACTTTTCAGCCAATTCGTCCTAAACTATCCCCATGCTTGCGCGAGTCTTTTCCTGCGCCGTTATCGGTTTGGAAGGTGTGGTGGTAGAGGTTGAGGTGGATACCGGTTTGGGTCTGCCGGGTATGACCATTGTCGGTCTGCCTGATGCAGCCGTTCAGGAGAGCCGCGAGCGCGTTCAAGCTGCCGTCAAGAACGCTGGTATCGAATTCCCCCGCAAACGCATCATCGTCAACTTAGCCCCTGCTTCCGTACGCAAGGAAGGCCCGACGTACGACCTGCCTATCGCATTGGGTGTGCTGGTAATGATGGGCAGGCTCCCACAAGCGGCCTGTGCTGAAGCATTGGTGGTCGGTGAGCTATCACTCGACGGCAGTGTACGCCACTCTAGAGGTGTTCTTCCCATGTCCGTCGTTGCCAGGCAGCAGGGTTTTCGACGTATCTTCGTCCCCCAGAGTGATGCACCTGAGGCTGCCCTGATCCCAGACCTGGAGGTGATTCCCGTCACCACCCTTTCTGAGCTGTACGGGCATCTCTCTGGGAGACATCCCATCCTGCCCCAACCGCCTGTCAAACCTGAAGAGCTGCCCATCCTCACCCAGAATGACTTCCAGGAAATAAAAGGACAGGAACACGTAAAACGTGCTTTCGAAGTGGCAGCCGCGGGTGGACACAATATGCTGATGGTGGGTCCACCTGGGGCAGGTAAGACGCTGCTGGCACGCGCCATGCCGAGCATTCTACCGCGCCTGACGATTGAAGAGGCACTGGATGTAACCCGCATTTACTCGGTAGCTGATCAGCTTCCGCCAGATGTGCCATTGATCCAGAGCCGTCCATTTCGTGCCCCCCATCATACGATCAGCCATGCCGGGCTGGTGGGAGGCGGGAATTGGCCTCACCCTGGCGAGATCTCACTCGCCCACCGCGGAGTGCTCTTCCTGGATGAGCTGCCCGAGTTCGGTCCGCGTGTCCTTGAAGTGATGCGCCAGCCGATTGAAGATAAGATTGTCACCATCAGCCGGGCACAAGGCTCATTAACCTTCCCGGCCAATTTCCAGCTCATAGGAGCCATGAACCCCTGTCCTTGTGGCTATTATGGAGACCCGGTTAAACCCTGTACCTGTTCGCCTGGCATCGTCACCAAGTACCAAAAACGCATCTCCGGTCCCCTGCTTGACCGCATTGACATCCACATCGAGGTGCCTCGCGTTGAATATGAAAAGTTGAGCGACGTACGCCTGGGTGAGCCTTCGACTGTCATTCAAAAACGGGTGGAGGCAGCCCGCCAGCGCCAGAGGGAACGATTTGGTGTTGGGGCGAAGCCCTCACCCGAAGGAGCACAAAGTGAAGTCGTTACGGTTGGGTTGAGTGCTTCGCCCATACAATGCAACGCTGATATGCGCCCGGCGGAGGTGCGCCAGTTTTGTGAGCTGGACGAAACCAGCCGAACGCTGATGCGCTCTGCCATGAACCAGCTGCAGCTTTCCGCTCGTGCCTACCATCGCATCCTCAAGCTGGCTCGTACCATCGCCGACCTGGCTGCCAGCGAACATATCCAGCCTGCCCACCTGGCGGAAGCTCTGCAATACCGTCCCAGGATGATGGAAGTGGGCTGAAACCATTATCCAAATTTCCGAGAATGGATTATTTTCGGTTGTGGCCTTTACCCATTCAACATCCCTGGTTTGAGGATCCTTGGTACGATAACCCTGATGCACTAAATGGATAATATTGTGGAGTTGTTCAATGGAAATAATGGCAAAGAAACACTCTATACTTGGGATTGTATCAATAATATTTAGTATCCCATTCTATATCATAGTACGCTTGATCTATACCACTGATCGCCTGGATAAATTTTATCAACAGAATTTCCTTTTTGCATTTCCTGCCATATTCCTGGTTCTACCTGCGCTAACAGTAGGCTTTGCTATAGTAGCACTTAAGCAAAAAGACCGAAACAAATTATTTGCTTATCTAGGAGCTATATTTTCTGTACCTGTTTTTATAATTTCTGTTTACAGATCGGTAATTACAATCGCATATATAATTATTGCTTTATTAAACAGATGAGGTTAAAGTTGTAATCAATAAAAAAGCTTGATATTATTCACTCAGCCACATGACCTCATCGTATGTAAATAGCAACGGTTGAATGGATAATGAATTTACGTAAAGGCAACAGAGAAGCAAGCCAGCTCCCTCCTTATTTATCGAGGGATGTGCTATGTCTGGGCATGTCGAGAATTGATAGCCTATTCCATTGTGTATGGTTATTGATGTAGAGAGCGCTATATAATATAACGAGAAGTTCAAATCCTGCTAATGTCATCCCTATTTCTTCACCTTTTCCCATCCGCCTTTGTATCGCACTGCACGCCTGTCCTTGTGGCTATTATGGAGACCCGGTCAAACCCTGTACCTGTTCGCCTGGCATCGTCACCAAGTACCAAAAACGCATCTCCGGTCCCCTGCTTGACCGCATTGACATCCACATCGAGGTGCCTCGCGTTGAATATGAAAAGTTGAGCGACGTACGCCTGGGTGAGCCTTCGACTGTCATTCAAAAACGGGTGGAGGCAGCCCGCCAGCGCCAGAGGGAACGATTTGGTGTTGGGGCGAAGCCCTCACCCGAAGGAGCACAAAGTGAAGTCGTTACGGTTGGGTTGAGTGCTTCGCCCATACAATGCAACGCTGATATGCGCCCGGCGGAGGTGCGAAAGTTTTGCGAATTGGACGAAACCAGCCGAACGCTGATGCGCTCAGCTATGAACCAGCTGCAGCTTTCCGCCCGTGCCTACCACCGCATCCTAAAGTTAGCCTGCACCATAGCCGATCTAGCAGCCAGCGAGCATATCCAGCCAGCTAATTTGGCAGAGGCGCTGCAGTACAGATCGAGGATGATGAATGTTTGAAACAGGTGTGGGTACCACTCATATTGAAATTTGATACAGGTGTAAGCTGATCTACTTTGGTACACAACTGTAACCAGTAAACACACTCGTCTGATGTATCCAAGAATGGATTATTTTCGTTTGTGACATTTGCCTGGCCGGGATTGGGGTTGAGTACCTTTTCATCCGTTTGTTCCTGTGTCTTCTTGCTCATGTAACTCCTTTTCTCATAAAAGTTGTTACACTTCTCAGCTCCAGCTACAATCTTCCTATGGGGTGCTTTCCTGGTCCCATCCCTGCAAATTGGGCAGGATCTGGATGCCGTAGTACTCGTTAGCACATTGGGTGTACCAACTCCCAACCTGCAGCTCACCGACGCGTGGGATGATGTGGTCCAGCTCCATCACTTGCAGGCTTCCCTGGTTGTGGCTGGCTGCATAGCGGATCTGCTGGTCACGCTGATCCCACAGGTGTACCCATTTGGTGAAAAGAGGAGCACGGTTCAGGATCGGACTCGTGGAGTAGAGTGGGGATACAGTCGCCGTGGCCAGAATCAACCCAGCCAACAAGTTGGCCATGTGGGAGACGAATCTTGGTCTTCTAGCCAGCCGCGAATGCACGAACCACCCAGTCATCCATCCGCTGCCAGCAGTGGAGGCTACCAATACAAAACGTGGGATGATCAGCGCCCTAAGCTCTGGATAACCAGACTGCACATAGGCATTGGGAATCATGCATGCGACGACTATCAACAGGCAAGTGGCAACTATTCCTGCCAGTGATAGCAGCCACTTACCGGGGCTCATTATTGGGTGGGGGTCTCCACTCCGCGCCGCCCAGCCTGCCAGGAGGGCACCACCGGCTAGAGCAAAGCAGAACAATAGCAGATTGGGCAGCATCATTCTCTTGATGGTCACAGAAACGATAAAGATACGGGTTGAGTAAAGGGCGATCTGCACGGTCGAGAACAGCGAGGCGGGCGGTGACATGGTTTGCATGCGCAAGTGAGTGGAGGGGGAGAAGGCCAAAAGCAAGAGCGCTGCCAGGCTTCCAGCCAAGGCGCAGCCGACTGGTGCTATCAGGCGGGCACTGGGCGCTGGATTTGGGGGGATTTTTCTACCCCGACGCAAAGCCTCGTACCCGCCCCAGGCCATCAGGCAGGCCAAGCCGGTGGTATGGGCTACTGCGCCCACTTCGGAGAAGCCGGCTGATAACAGTGCAAGCAGGAAAGTCGCTCCCAGTAGAGCCACCTGCACCCGTGGGCGGTTTGACTGCCACAAAATGAGTCCTAGCAGTATAGAGCCAATGATGACCGGGATCAGGTAGGTGAGCATGCCGGTACGCCAGTAGAACGC
>CAZXPK010000168.1:0-2398 GCA_964642565.1 uncultured Anaerolineaceae bacterium | reverse complement strand
GTAAGACTGCCATTGGGTCATCCAAAAACCGAATTGCCGGAGCATAGCTGCATAACAATAATCATCCCCAATGATCCGCATAAAGCTGCCCATGTAGGTATACGCAGCCAGGGGAATGGCAAAAGCCAGGCACAATAGGCCAAGACCAAAGCTGGCCAGCCGGGTTATAACATCCTGCTTTCCAGGATATTTTGTTGTTTGCACGGTTCTTTAAGGATACCACGACCTCGCATCCCCTGGGTTAGCTCTTTACCCAAGGGATGTATCGCTATTCAAGACATCCTTTATTTTCTATATTGATAACCTTTGTGGGGGTGAGTGTCACCTCAGCTTCGTGGGTTAGCAAGCGGCACGGTAGCTTACTCCCTACTTCCCAGGTGTCCAGGCGGTGCCGTTTGGGAGCCTGCCTCCATCTTCGCTAGGTGCTATAATTCATCAATAGCCAATCTGGAGGTCTATCATGAGTACCATTGTTGAGTGCGAGCACCTCGTCAAGCGCTACGGGGAGATTATCGCTGTCAATGATGTCAGTCTCAGTGTCGCATATGGTGAGATATTCGGTCTGGTAGGACCGAATGGTGCTGGCAAGACAACCCTCATCGAGATGATCGAAAGCCTAAGGATACCGGATAGTGGTTTCATCAGGGTGCTCGGGTTAGACCCGAGCAAAGAGGCGGATGAGCTCAAGGAGAAGATCGGTATTCAACTCCAGACAACCTCCATTCAACCCAATATCAAAATAAAAGAAGCCATCAAGCTATTTGCCAGTTTATATCGACAGCCGCTTAATAATCCTGAGCAGCTCCTCAAAACCCTCTCCCTCGAAGACAAGGTGAATAGCCGTTTCAGCAAGCTATCTGGAGGTCAAAAACAAAGAGTGGCTATTATTTTAGCGCTTGTGAATGATCCAGTCGTACTCTTCCTCGACGAGCTTTCCACGGGGCTGGACCCACAGGCACGCAGGAAATTATGGGCATTGGTTAAGGATCTACAGGCTCAGGGTAAAACCATCTTTCTCACCACACATTATATGGAGGAAGCCGAAGAATTATGCGACCGAGTGGCAATTATCGATTACGGGAAGATCATTGCCATGGATACCCCAAGAAACCTTATTTACAGCCTGGGGGCAGAGTCCAAGGTGCTATTCAAGGCACAGGGTGAGGGTGTAGCCGCGACTGAGTTTGAGGGGTTAACGGCAGTAAGCCGAGTGGAAATCGTTTCGGAGGGTTTCGTCTTATATTCCAAAGATGGCAATACTTCCCTTCAAGAGCTAGTCAGGTTTGCAGACAAGCAGGGATTCAGGCTAAAGGATATCCGCACCGAGACCCCCAATATGGATGACGTGTTTCTCACACTTACTGGAAGGGAGCTGAGGGAATGAGAGGACTAAAGCAATTCACTTGGACCGAGTTCATACTCAATTTACGAGACCCTATGATGGTCTTCTGGTCACTTGCCTTCCCCACATTATGGTTACTTCTCATGGTAGTCATCATCCCATCCATACCCGGGTTCGTCCATGAGGAACTGAGTAAAGCCAGCTCCTACCTTCCCTCAGCCATTTGCCTGGTGATCCTTTGTGCGTCTTTCATCGGTGTGCCCATGACTCTGACGAATTACAGAGAGTCCGCTGTGCTCAAGAGGCTGAGGGTAACGCCAGTCAAAATCATAACTTTGGTCACCAGCTTTTCCATCAGCCAGTTTGCATTTATTGCCGTGGGGATTATCATTCTTTTGGTGATTGGCATCATCTTTTTCAACGTTCAGGTTATGGGCTCTTGGCTTGCATTTGTTGGGGTAACGTTTTTCGGCATGATCACCTTTCTCGCCATAGGCAGCGCCATCGGAAGTATTGCCAGGTCGTTCCGTACGGCCAACATCATCATCTGGACGGCATTTACTCCGATGTTGATGCTCTCCGAGCTTTTTTTGCCGATCTCGATACTGCCGGCCTGGCTTCAACCAATAGCCAGGAGCCTTCCATTGACAGCACTCAATACGATTCTCAAGGACATTGTCTATGGTTTACCTGTCGGTGACTTGTGGCGACTAGGGGTATTGGCAGGTTGGTCAGTTGTAGCGATTTTCATTACGGTCAGGTTCTTCCATTGGGAGTAGTTCATTTGCCCCGCCGTCCGTGATGATGTTTCTACATATGCGGCACTATCCACCCCCTATGGCATTTCTCCGGGTGGGCCCTTTTTGGATCGTCTTCAGCTGCTCCTTCGCCCGACCATCCACAAGCATGTCAAACGCTTTACTTCATCCTATCCTCTGCTTATTTTTTAGCTACCTGTGATAAGGGGGTAAGAAGACCAAAAGTGAACATAGGGGGTATCAACAATTGAACATCCTACCCTATCAATGCAAGTGACTCGGTTGGGTATAACTTAGT
>CAZXPK010000167.1:0-7153 GCA_964642565.1 uncultured Anaerolineaceae bacterium | reverse complement strand
GATCAATCCTTTTTATTAAAACTGTCGGGTAGCTAGATAAAAATCAATGATATGCTTTGCGAAATCAATCACACTGAGCTTTAATGCTTCAGGTTCCAGCACTTCCGCCGCATTTCCAAAGTTTAATATACTTTCCCTGGCTCTGAAGAAATTTTCATAAACGATAGTCACCACACTCCAACCTCCGCCATCGCCCGGTTCAGTATCTGAGATTGTGTATTTAGCCGCCTCACCTAAGTACAGATGCAGCTTTGAGCGTAATTCGGGTGCCACCTTTATCTGGACAATATACACTGAACGACGTTCCTGAGAGGCTTTACACCACTCTTTCCAAAAAGTTGCCAGATCGAATTCTGCATCCCTGTTAAAACTCTGAGTTAAAGTCTGTACCTGCAAAATATCCGCAATCTTGATTACCCGGAAATACCCTCTATCCTTCCCAACCAGGTACCAGGTATTCATTTTCGCCACCAACCCCAATGGTTCGATCTCAGCCTCGATTTTGGTATCAAAGCTGCCTTGATATACAAGCCTGACCAGCTTATCTTGCCATACAGCTTGGTGAATAATACCTATATGAGGTGCTGGTTCATCTTTTTGTGTCCAGGGGGTTGAATCGAGGTAAATGCGCTGTTGAGTGTGCATCTGCACCATCTGCTGCTGTGGCGGTAATGCAACTGACAATTTTAGGAATGCACTTTTCAACTTTTGACCGAACCCCAGCTCGACCAATGCTTGTGGAATGCTCATCATAAAGAGAGCCTTGGCTTCATCTTCACTCATCCCTGTCAAGCTTGTCCGGTAACTTTCGAGTAATGCAATTCCCCCTCCCGGTCCACGGTCGGTATAAATGGGTATACCTGCCGAGTTTAAAGAAGTGATATCCCGGTAGATGGTTCTCGGAGATACTTCCAATTCCCTGGATATCTCATCTGCAGTCATTCTCTCGCGAGTTTGCAGGAGCATGACGATAGAAATCAGTCTATCGGCTCTCATTATAGATCTCCTTGAAATCTTATCTCTATGATTAAATTATTTTACCAATAAATCATGACATGAGATGTCATATATTCATGCTAAGATTGGTCTGTGATATTAACAAAATTTACTTTATGATGACAATCAAGAGAGGAGTTCTATAAAAATGGAAGATAAGGATATTTGGATTGTGACCTTACCTGCAATGAGGATGGCATCTTTTTATGCCTTCAGCGCTAGCCCAGAAACAGAAGCCTGGAAAAAAGCTGTCAATTGGGCTAAGTCACATGGTTGTTGGCAGGAAGCCCCGGCTTTACGGATATTCGGGTTTAACAACCCTGATCCATCTGCCGGTAGCCCGAATTATGGATATGAGTTATGGCTAACCATCAGTGCTGATGTACAATCCGATAATGACATGAAGATCAAGGAATTCTCGGGTGGTATGTATGCAATTCTGCGCTGTGATGTCACCGCCAACCCTTGGGATGTTATTCCCGCCTCCTGGGGTAGGCTGGTTAAATGGCTTGAGACCAGTCATTATAAACATGGGAACCACCAGTGGCTGGAAGAACATCACTCCCGGTCTGATGCGAATGAGAGTGGCTTCATCCTGGACCTGTATTTGCCCATCTCTGAATAATCAAGAAGCGCTCCCCCCTGCATTTATCTAGGGGGGAGCGCAGATTAACTACCTAGAAGTTTTTCCTGGACACTTTTAATTTTGTCTTCCATGGTTTGCTCGCGGTCAGTGCGCGTTCCGAGTCTGATCGTTGACGAGATGCGTGGAGCTCCCATCTCATGTACTCGCTCATGGCAGCGTTTGATTGCTGCAAAGACGTCTTCCCATTCACCTTCAATATTAGTCCCATAAGCATGTAGCTGGGTTTTTAGCCCTGCTTCAAGTAATATATTTTCACATTCCGCGATATATATAGAAATCGATACCCCTACCCCAATGGGTACCAGACAAAAATCAACAATCACCTTCATCGTAACACCTCTCGAATTTTACTTTTAGCTATTCACCAGGTGTAAAGCTGCCTCAACAATCCGCTCAACATTGGGCAGGGTTTGGTATTCCAGCTGTCGCGAAAATGGGATGGTGTCCTCGGTACACACCCGCGAATATTTCATGAAAATGCCTGCTTCCAGGACAATAGCTGCCAATTCACCCGATAACCCAAACCCCTGGTAGTCCTCATCCACCACCAGCATTCGACCGGTCTTCGAAACGCTCCCGATAACCAGCTGTTTGTCCAGCGGGGCAACACTACGTAAATCAATCACCTGCGCCGAAATTCCATTTTTATCAAGAACCCTGGCAGCTTCGATTGCTCTATGCACAGATACACCCACAGATACGATTGTGAGATCTTCTCCATCCCGTCGGATCACCCCCTGCCCGATGGGGATTGGCTCCCATATTTTAGGCACCTCCCCCAGTGCTCCCTCAGGTGGTACATCGAATTTCACATTTTTGCGACTTCCCCATCCCAGCATATCCAGCCAGCTTTCAGAGAGTAATTTATGTTCCAGGTAAATGACAGGTCCGTCATGAGCCAGGGCTGTCATCATTAACCCCCCCGCGTCCAATGATGTGGATGGTACGAGCACAGTCAAACCCGGGATGTGTGCCAACCACCCCCACAAGCTCTGCTCATGCTACCCGCCATCCCCATAGCCACGGCTGCATGTTGTTCTCACGACGAAAGGTGCCTTCCATTTTTCACACGAGCATGGGTGTTGTGCCTCGATGATCAAGTGCCATTGCATCCCCATCTTCAAGCTGGTCAACGATGCCCACCACGATGGCTTCCTCCCCCATGCTCATATGCATCTCCCCTGGAATGGCTCCTTCCTGCCAGAGACGCATTACTTCCTTCTCAAACAAGCGGCAACGAAGCATCTGTGCATAAAGATGCCAGCTATCGCGTTCTTGTGTTTTTATCGGATCTCCCATATTTATTCCTTCCCGCTGCCTTTATATCGAAGCAACTAATTTTAAACCAAAAAGACACAAAATACTCTCCAAATTGGATATTTTGTGTCTATTAAAGTACGAGTCGCTATACCGAATTAATCCAATTTGCCAATAACCCTTTCTACTTCCTCAAGGATTTCACCCGACTTGACCAATTCTTTCATCTTGTTATGATCCGCATGTAATGGTCGGTCCTCATCCAAATGGGTGACATATTTCCGTATTACATCGTGCGCAGCTTTCACACCTTTCCCTGGGGAAAATTCGCGAAAATCCAAAGCTTGCGCTGCTGCCATGAATTCGATGCCTAATATGCCATAGGCATTATCCAGGATTTGCCCATTCTTGATGGCAGTGTTCATACCCATGGATACAAAATCCTCCTGGTCGGCTGCCGCTGGTATCGATTGTGTGCTCGCCGGCATGGAAAGGATACGCTGTTCGACGATCAAAGTATCCGCAGTATATTGGCTGAGCATCATTCCAGAGAACATTCCAGCTCCTTTGGTCAGGAATTCCGGCAATCCCACACTGAGGGCTGGGTTTGTCAGCCGGTTCAGTCTCCGCTCGGAAAGCACGCATACCATGGTGATGGCTGCTCCGGTCAGATCCATGGGTAGGCTGACTGGTGAACCCTGGAAATTTGCCCCGGTCAATGTTAGCCGGAATTCTGGTAGGAATATCGGGTTATCACCGACACCATTCAGTTCAATCTCCACCTGGCTCTGGGCATAATCGATCGCATCATGCGCTGCCCCAATGACCTGAGGCGAAGAGCGCATCGAATAAGCGTCCTGCACCTTGGTTTTCATCTTGCCTGTAGCCAGGTCACTCCCTGCGATGCACTTCATTATTGCCCTGGCAGACCGGATGGCGCCCTTGAAACCCCTCGCCTGGTGCAAACGCTCATCATATGGTTTAAGGTTCGCCAGGAGTGCTTCCAGGCTCATCGCACAAGCTATCTCAGCCTGTTTCAACCATCGATTCATATCATACAAATGTAGTGCACTCATGGCAGTCAATAAGTTTGAGCCGTTGATGGTTGCTAACCCATCCCGTGCCTGCAAACCAGGAATTGTGATGCCTGCTCGTTCCATGGCGATGTACCCAGGTAACCGCTCTCCCTGATAAAAGGCCTCGCCTTCACCCATTAGCAATAATGCGATCTGTGACATGGGTGCCAGGTCTCCACATGCTCCTACTGAGCCTTTCTGGCATACTACGGGAGTCACCCCTTTGTTGAGCATCTCCACGAGTGCCAAAGTGATCTCTGGGCGGCAACCCGAATTGCCATGGGCATGAACGTTAATCCTACCCGCCATCGCACCCCGCACGTGCTCTATCGGACAGGGCTCTCCTATCCCTGCGGCATGATTATAGATGAGATACTTCTGAAATTGCTGCACCTGCTCATCATTCAAGACTCGTTCTGAGAATTCGCCGATCCCGGTATTCACTCCATACATGACCTCATGCGCTTTTATCTTTTCTTCCACCATTATCCGGCATGCTTTGATCCTTTCCAAGGCCTCCGGGTGTAACTCAACTCTCTCCCCATGACGGGCAATATGCATCAATTTTTCTACGTTTAAACCCGTTCCATTAATGGTGATAGTCATAGGCTCTCCTTTGATGTATATAAAAATAACAAACTTGTTATACCGGATAGTGGCAATATGGACAAGTGATATTTGTCAGAATCTATCTTCGAGATGTCTACATTAAACTTCGAGTACTTTTAATAAAATTAGGAAGCTTTTCCTGTGACATATAGGACATCTGTCTCTGCCAGCAACCTATATCTTGATATAATCTATGCACACCATTTCTATCTGATAATCTATACTAAGGATTTCATAGGTTTTGGTTTCGCGATCCTAGATCTAGTTCAATCATGAAAGGAGGTCCACTATGCGGCTATACGCCGATAGTGCTAAATGCTCCGGGTGTCGAGCTTGTCTGGTGGCTTGTTCACTCAATCTTTTTCAAGAAAGTAATCCTAAAAAAGCCTCGCTCAATCTCATCCCTCATTTTCCTAATCCTGGTGTGTATGAAATGAAAGTATGCACCCAATGTGGAGATTGTGCTGCAGTATGTCCGACAGAGGCTATCAAATTAAATGACCGTGGCGCGTATTATGTTGATTTCGCAGAGTGCAATCTATGTGAAGCCTGTGTACCTGAGTGCCCCGAAGATGTAATGTTCGTGCGCACTGAGTTGGCTAATGCCGCCTGGAAATGTGACCTATGCGGTGATTGCGTCAGTGTATGCGGCACCAGCGCACTGTGGATTGCAAATTAGGAGGCAGCCATGAACGGTTACGGTGGAACTATTCTAAGAGTCAATCTTACTGATGGAAAAATTACCAAAGAGCTCACTCCTGCCCAGCTGGCGCGTGATTTTATCGGTGGGCGAGGTTTCGGCATTTACTTTCTATTCAAGGAAGTTCCCAAAGGCGCAGATCCGCTTGGTCCTGAGAACAAGCTCTTCATATCTACAGGTCCTTTATCCGGCATGATGGCTCCAGGTGGTGGAAAATGTGATTGGACGACCAAATCTCCCCTCACCGGTGGCTATGCAGATGCTTCCATGGGTGGTCACTTTACAGCTGAGATGAAATATGCCGGGATAGACACGATCATCCTTGAGGGGATGAGTTCCAAGCCAGTCTATTTATTCATCGATAACGATAAAATTCAGCTCCTGGATGCATCTTCCCTGTGGGGGAAGGGTGCTATCGATGTGGAAGTGGAGCTCAAACACAAATATGGTGAGGAATATCAGATTGCCGCCATCGGACCTGGAGGAGAAAATCAGGTCTTGTACGCGTGTATCAACCATGATTTTGGCCGCCAGGCTGGGCGTGGTGGCGTTGGTGCTGTTATGGGCAGCAAGAAATTAAAAGCCATTGTCCTGCATGGTACCAAGTCGGTAGCTGTGGCTAATCTGGAAGGCTACCGGAAGGCAGGCATGGCGCTATATAAAGCCTGCAAGGATGCTGAAGGATTGGCAGAATGGTCCCGTTATGGCACCACCGTCGTGACCAGCTGGTGCAATGAAGTCGGTGCTTTACCCACGCGCAACTTTAGTGCTGGCTCATTTGAAGGAATTAACAATATCAATGGGCAAGCAATGCGCAAGGAAATCGTCATCACCGATAAAGGCTGCTTTGGCTGTCCCTCCCCTTGTGGTAAATATTCCAATATGAAGCGTTACAATACCCAGGTCGAAGGACCTGAATATGAGACTATTGGTTTAATGGGTTCCAACCTGGGTATCGGGGATATCCAGGATGTGGCAGAAGCCAATCGTCTTGCAGATGATCTCGGGATAGATACGATCAGCGCCGGGAGCTGCATCGCCTGGGCCATGGAATGCTACGAAAAAGGCATCCTCACCAAAGCGGATACCGATGGTCTTGAGCTAAGATTTGGGAATACCGAAGCCGTCTTTACATTAATTAAAAAGATCGCCCATCGAGAAGGCAAAATCGGTGATCTACTTGCATTGGGAGTTAAACATGCCTCCCAAGAAGTTGGCAAAGGCAGCGAAAAATTCGCCATCCAAGTCAAGGGTATGGAGCAATCCGCCTATGCCACTCACAATGCCACTGCCATGCTTCTGGCTTATATGACCTGTGACGTCGGTGCCCACCACAACCGATCATGGGCCATCACTTATGACCTGCAGGTTGGACGTGAAAAAGTAGTACCAGAAAAAGTTGCTCGTGTCATCTGGCTGCAAAACTTCCGCCCGATGTTCGATGTCTTCGGTTCATGCCGCTTGCAGTGGGTGGAGCTGGGTATCGACCGTGATTTGTATTGCCCACTTTTGGAATCTATAACTGGTATTAAACGCTCCTGGCAAGACCTGGAAGCGGTCGGAAATCGCATCTGGAACCTCACCCGCATGTATTGGGTGCGCGAGAATGACATGTTCGGGCGGGAATGGGACTATCCTGCACAGCGTTTCTATACAGAGCCACCCAAGACGGGCGTAACTGCTGGTCAGATTACCAAATTCGAAGATGTCCAAAAATTGTTGGATATGTACTATGAGCAGCGCGGGTGGGATGCCAATGGCCTCCCTACCCAGGCAACTTTGGAATCCCTCAATCTGACCACTATGGTCGCTTAGTCCACTATTAAATAAAGAGGTTCGAGATTCATGCCGGATCTCGAACCTCACTTT
>CAZXPK010000166.1:0-7185 GCA_964642565.1 uncultured Anaerolineaceae bacterium | reverse complement strand
AAGGACGAAAACTATCCTGGTTAGTATCCCCATCAAAAGAATAAATTCATCCTAGATCTTTTAGGTCAACAGTCGATTCAACAACCGATAAAATAGCTAGATAGTATTTGGTGTAAAATGTCCGTAAACCCGGCAAAAGCTGTTTTGTTAATGCTGGTGATTGGTGTGTTATTCTGCTTATGATCGTTGGATGAGAGTGTATTAGATTTCAGAAACCTACAATAAATCCCTTAAGCTCTGACCGGTGTAAGAACCGGTGACCTCAACAATCTGCTCAGGTGTGCCCTGGGCGACGAGTCTTCCACCCGCATCGCCGCCTTCCGGCCCAAGGTCGATGACCCAATCAGCTGTTTTTACCAATTCCAGGTTATGTTCAACGACGATCACGGAATTACCTGCATCCACCAGGCGTTGTAGCACCTCCAGCAAACGGGTGATGTCAGCCAGGTGCAGACCGGTGGTAGGCTCGTCGAATAAATACAACGTATGACCGGAGGCACGCCGACCTAGTTCCTTCGCCAATTTTACGCGCTGGGCTTCGCCGCCTGAAAGCGTGATGGCAGGTTGCCCGAGCTGGAGATAGTCTAAGCCGACGTCGGTTAATACCTGGAGGCGGGAACGTGCGGCGGGAACATCCCTGAACAGTACCAGGGCTTCTTCGACGGTTAGATCGAGGACTTGGGAAATGTCATGGTCATGGTAACGCACTTCGAGAGTCTCACGGTTGAAACGGCGTCCATGACAGGTTGGGCAGCGTACTTCCACGTCAGGCAGTAACTGCATTTTGACGGTCAGCACGCCTGTTCCCTGGCAGCGTTCACAGCGCCCGCCCGGAATGTTGAAGGAGAACTGCCGGGCGGATAACCCCCGGCGGTGAGCTTCAGGGGTAGCTGCAAAGGCCTCACGGATCGGGGTAAACGTATCCGTATAGGTCGCAGCGTTCGATCGAGGGATGCGCCCAATATGCTCTTGATCTATGGTGATGATCTTTTCAATATATTCGTAACCTTCAATCGTGTCATGCTCTCCGGGCGCTTCGCTAGAGCCATAAAGATGTTGGCGTATGGCTCGATCGAGGATATCGAACACCAGTGAGGATTTTCCTGATCCCGATACACCCGTTACCGCGACCAGCAAGCCCAGTGGTATGTGTACAGTGACGTCATGGAGGTTGTGGTGCCGAGCGCCGTGGATGATTATATATTTTCCATTTGGCACACGGCGGTGCTGCGGGATTGGTATTGAAACCCGCCCTGCAAGGAAATCTCCGGTGAGTGACCCGAGATACCCTACAACTTCACCCGGTGTACCGGCAGCGACCACTTGCCCGCCATGCTTACCCGCACCTGGACCGAAGTCGACCATGTAATCAGCAGCAGCAATCATTTCCAAGTCGTGTTCGATAACGAGAACAGTGTTTTCAAGATCCCGCAAGCGACGCAAGATATCGATTAGATGGTGGGTATCACGATGATGCAGCCCGATAGTTGGCTCATCAAAGACATAAAGAACACCACTCAACTGAGAACCAAGTAAAGAAGCCAGGCGTAGACGTTGAGCCTCACCTGCTGAGAGACTCGGTGAAGACCGTTCAAGGGACAGGTAACCTGCACCGACTTCGATTAGCCTCGCGATGCCCTCACTCAGCTCGACCAGGAGAGGTTCAGCAATGATCATTTCATCAGGGTTAAGAACAGCGGGAAGACCATTCAGCCAGTCACCGAGGTCGCTTAGTGACAGGCGTGATATCGCGATGATAGACTGCCCATTGACGGTCACGACCCGGCTTTCAGGACGCAGGCGTGTGCCAGCGCAGTCAGGACAGGTTTGGGTGACCAGGAATTCTTCCAATTTGTCGCGATAATTAGTATCTTGGATGTGTGCCTGGATGTGTTCAGCATAGCGGCGCAAGAGACTGGTAGCGATGCCTTCGAAACGTCCCTGGCGGACGGTGATCGGCGGCTTGATTACAGGGAAGTGGCGGCGAAAGCGGGTGCTATCCACGCCAAAGAATAGCAGGTCGCGCTGCGGTGGGGTATAGTCTTTAACTGGAAGTGAGAAATCAAATTCAAACCCATAATGAGCAGCGGATGCCTTTAGAGCAGAAGTGTAGTAGGTGATGTGAAAGTCATCCCAACCCAAAATGGCATCATCCGGGATGCTCTTATTTTCGTCGACCAGGCGTTTGAGGTTGACTTGATGGATTCTCCCCAAACCTGTGCAGGTTGGACAAGCTCCGGCGGGCTTATTAAAGGAGAAATGAGCCATATCGATTTCTGGAATTGGTGCACCACAATGTGGGCAGGGAAATGTTTCTTCCGGTTCGGAAGTATCTACTTCTATGCTGGATTCAATCTGCCATTCCAGATTAGAGGGGTCGAAGGAAGGCGGGACATCTTTTCCACAGCTCGGGCAGGGTCGGTGTCCAAGGCGAGCAAACAACACGCGCAGATAGGTATAGACATCGGTGGCAGTACCAACTGTGGAACGTGGGCTACGGTTGGTGAGATGTTGATCCACACTGATGGATGGTGAAAGCCCGGTGATCGCCTCGACCGGTGGCTTGGTCAGGCCGAAGGCAACCAGTCCGAGCGATTCCAGATATTGGCGTTGGCCTTCTTTAAACAGGATGTCGAATCCAAGGGTGGATTTACCCGAGCCGGACACACCAGTCAGGACGACAAGTTGGTTTTTGGGTATCGAAAGGGTGACATTTTTAAGGTTATGCAACCGAGCGCCGCGAATAGTGATTTGAGCAGTCATCTGACCTCCAGGATAGATAGATTGGAGACGGATTCGGAGTTACTTTTTTTGATCAATATAGCTATCTCCGTTCAAATTAGCAGCTGGATATCTTTATTTTATTACATATAAGCAATAAGTGAACTTTTCCAGATAATCTCCGGTCAGCTTCTCCGTGAAATTCATAACAATTTCTAAATAATCTCTGAACCTTGTCTTTACACTATTTTTTTACAATGAACATGATACAAACTGCTTATTTAAAAGGAGGCTTATGTTCAAAAAACCGTTATTTTGGATTTTGATTGTTGTATTATTGGCTGCTGCTGGTGGAGGTTATTACTATTACCGCCAGACAGCCACAACTGCTGAGGCTGCTAGTGCCACGCCCCTACAAACAGCTACGGTAAAGCGCGGTAGCCTTGTAATCTCTGCCAGTGGGACAGGGTCCGTTATCACCGAAAAGGAAGTCCAGCTAGGTTTTGAATATAGCGGGGTCTTAGCGCAATTAAACGTAGCCGTCGGTGATGAGGTAAAGGAAGGCGACGTGCTGGCAATCTCAGCGCCAAGTGATGATGATGCCACCATCCAGTCCAAGCTGACTTCTGCTAAGCTAGCTGTGTTACAAGCTCAGCAGAATATGGATGATCTCGACTCTACCACGGCAAACGATGTGAGCCTGGCTCAATTACAGTCGGATCTCGCCGCGAAACAGGTGAGTGTTTACGACAACCAAAGCACTCTTACTGATCTGATCAATGAACGTGCTACAATGAATTGGAAACGTTGTGATTCAGATACGATCGAAAGCAAACTAGAATCTTACCAAACAGCATTAGATCGCTGGAACCGCTCAGCTCATCTGACGAACAGCACAGAATATCAGCAAATGGTTTCCGCTTTATATAACTACAATTGGTGCAATTCCAATTATTCCCAGGTAGAACTTGATACAGCCGATGCAGAGATAGCCTCCACCAAGGCTACTATATCGTTGTTGCAGTCCCAGATCGCTGAAGACCAAGCAGAAATCACAAATCTTCAGTCTTCTTCCGGTCCCGATTCGTTGGATATCCAGATCGCCCAAGCTAAACTTGATAATGCCCAAGCAGAATTGGAAGTTGTCGAACAGGAATCGATCAGCAGCACCATCACCGCCCCCTTCGACGGGACGATCCTGTCAATATCTGCTTCTGTTGGTGATACCGTAGGCACCACAAAATTCATTACCATAGCTGACCTCAGTCAACCGTACTTGGAAGTATTGCTGGACGAGACTGATCTAAATAACGTTGGTATTGGTTATGAGGTATCAGTCACTTTTGACGCCCTTCCAAACCAAACCTTTACTGGGCATGTAATCGCCATTAACCCAAGTCTTACAAACGCTTTTAGTGTCACAGCAATACAAACAACAGTTCAATTGGATACCTCATCGTTCTCCAAGCCTCAAAATCTGCCTATCGGGTTGAGTGCTACGGTTGAGGTCATCAGTGCGCAGGCGCAGGACGTGCTTCTCGTGCCGGTTGAAGCCCTGCATGAGCTTTCCGAAGGGAGCTATGCGGTTTTCGTAATGAAGAACGGAACTCCCACGCTCACAACTGTCGAAGTCGGCTTGATGGATTACACCTCCGCTGAGATCAAATCAGGCTTGAATGAAGGTGATGTGATTACAACCGGAATTGTGGAGACGACTCAATGAGCGAAGCGAATATCATCGAATTAAACCAGATCACCAAGATCTACCAGATGGGCAATATCCAGGTGACAGCTTTGGATGGTATCAGCTTGAGCGTGCAAACTGGTGAGTTCCTCGCCATCATGGGTCCTTCAGGATCAGGCAAATCCACTCTGATGAATATCTTGGGATGCCTGGACCGACCCACCAGCGGAACCTACCTGCTGGCCGGTGAGGACATCAGCCGGATGCGCCGTGAACAGCTGGCACATATCCGTAACCAGAAGATTGGTTTTATATTCCAATCCTACAACCTGCTTACCCAGGCAACAGCCATACAGAATGTACTTATGCCAGTTGTCTACCGGCGAAATGGGCATATATCCAACAAGGAAAGGTTGGAATTAGCACATAACGAACTCATCTCCGTGGGCTTACTCGACCGTGATTCCCATAAACCGACTGAAATGTCGGGCGGGGAACAACAACGTGTGGCTATCGCCCGGGCTTTGATCAACTCACCAGCTCTAATCCTGGCTGATGAACCTACCGGTAACCTGGACTCTCATTCCGGACGTGAGATAATGGAGATCCTTCTAAACTTGCATACTCAGGGGCACACGATTGTGATGATCACGCATGATTCCAAGAATGCTGAATTTGCTGAACGGATAATTCACCTGCAGGATGGAATGATCGTAGAAAATAACAATCATGTCATGCAGCCCGTTCTTAATACTGTGGGAGGCTTAACATGAAGCTATCTGAAGTTTTACGCATTGCAGGAGAAGGGATTGCCAGGAATAAATTACGTGCCCTCTTGACCATGCTCGGGGTGATCATCGGTGTGGCGGCGGTGATCATCATGATCGCCATCAGCGCTGGGACAGAAGCGACTATTGCTGAGAATATCCAAAATCTTGGTACGAATTTACTCTTTGTGACCCAAAGCATGGGTGGACAGAGGGTCTCACGGACGGCGGGCATGAATGAGACCTTCTTGAGTTATGATGATGCCCAAGCTATCGATAACTCAATCTCCGGTATATCGGGTGTCGTGGTAGAACAAGACATATCCGAATTGATCAAGTACGGAAGCACCTCCGTGGATAGCGTATCCGTTGTCGGCACCACCTCTTCATACCCTGAAGTTAGAGACGTAGAGCAGGCATCCGGACGTTTTATCACCCAAAACGATATCGACAACTCCGCTAAGGTGGTCGTGTTGGGCTACAGCACTGCCCAGACCTTATTTGGGGATGCAGATCCAATTGGAGAAAAAATCTACGTTGGCGATTACAAGCTCACCGTCGTTGGGGTAATGGCAAAAAAAGGTGTAGTTGGTAGTACGAATTATGATGAACGAGTATACATCCCCCTCACCTTAGTCTTTGACAAATACAGCTTTTCACCCTTTGCACGTGTCCAGGGTAACCAGGTTGGAACCATCCTAGTCCAGGTGACGAATCTGGATGATATGCAGAAGGTCATTACTCAGATCCAGATCCTGCTGGCAAAACGCCATGACATAACCGTTGATGAGTTACCGTTCACTGTCCGCACCCAGGAGGATATCATTTCCACCCAGGAATCCACCACAGCCGCTTTCCGAGAGCTGTTGGCATGGGTGGCAGCGGTATCCCTCATGGTCGGTGGGATTGGCATCATGAACATCATGCTGGTCAGTGTAACAGAGCGTACTCGAGAAATTGGTATCCGCCAGGCGACGGGTGCTACACCGGGTGATATCCGCGGTCAATTCCTCACCGAGGCGTTGCTGCTGAGTTTGACCGGCGGGTTGATCGGTGTCATCGCGGGAGTGGGAGGCGCGTGGCTGTTCTATAAAATTGGTGACATGCGGACTGTCGTCATGCCGAATTCAATCCTGCTCGCTTTTGTATCGGCTGCAGTCGTAGGTATCTTCTTTGGTTTTTACCCAGCTAATAAGGCTTCCCAGCTTGACCCCATCGAAGCCTTACGACATGAATAATCTCTTGGAGAAAAAATGAGGACAAAGACTCTCTTACTGCTGAATATAATAGCTATTTTGGCGTTGGGATTGGCAGCCTGCAGTGGAACATCCAATCAGCCTGCCTCCACCACCAGCACCAGTGAAACCAATAGCTCTCAAGCCAGTACCAGCTTATCTCAGGTAAATATGCTATTGGTCGGTACGCTGAAGCTCGAAGATACTGACCAGGCAGTCAGTACTGATGAAGCAGCCAAACTATTACCTTTATGGCAAGCCTACCGTTCGCTGAGTAACAGCCAGACGTCTGCTGAAGCCGAAGTGGAAGCTCTACTCAAACAGATCCAAAGTACGATGACAGCTGATCAGGTCCAGGCTATAAAGGCTATGAACCTCACCTCCACAGACATGATGAACCTGATTCAATCAATGGGCGCGGGTATGGGAGTACGTGGAACTCCGAACCCTCAAAGTACCCCGGGGGTTGATATTCCGAGTGGAGGGTTTCAATCCGGTAGTCCTCCAGAAGGATTTTCAGGAAGTCCTCCGAGCGGATCCACGGGTGGAACGACGAGGAACATTCCATTTGGAGGAGCCATGCCAGGCGGTGATGCAGGAGGCCTCGTTGTAGGAGGGGATGCAGGACTCGGTGGAGGTATGGTGGCTCAAGGTACTTCCGATCCATCCATGCAAGCCACTGCTCAAGCCAGGTTTAGCACTCAAGCCAGCCAGGTCAACTCCATCCTGTTGGATGTCTTGATCACTAAACTTGAAGCCAAAACGACGAATTAATAAA
>CAZXPK010000165.1:0-7250 GCA_964642565.1 uncultured Anaerolineaceae bacterium | reverse complement strand
GTGGATTTTACCGTCGGGCGGGGTGAGGTTTTGGGTCTGGTGGGAGAATCCGGCTGTGGTAAAAGTGTAACTTCCCTATCCATCATGCGTTTGATCGGTATTCCCGGCAAGGTGGTGGAAGGTGAGATCATCTTTGAGGGTCGCAATCTGCTGGAGCTTTCAGAATCAGAGATGGTGCACATGCGCGGCAACCGCATGTCGATGATCTTCCAGCAGCCACAATCCAGCCTTAACCCCGTCTTTAAGATTGGTGACCAGGTGGCAGAAGTGATGCAAATCCACCAGAACATGGGTAAGGAAGAATCCTGGAACAAAGCGGTGGAGCTGTTGACCCTGGTGGGCATCCCCGACCCCGAAAGCAAGGCGCATTCATTTCCTCATGAAGTATCGGGTGGGCAGGCACAGCGCGTGATGATCGCCATGGCGCTGGCGCTGAACCCGCAGCTGCTCATCGCCGACGAGCCCACCACCGCTCTGGATGTGACCATCCAGGCCCAGATCCTCGACTTGTTGCGCGACCTGCGTACCCGCATGGATACTGCGGTAATCCTGATCACCCATGACCTGGGTGTGATTTCAGAAATGGCCGATCGGGTGGCAGTGATGTATGCTGGGCGCATTGTGGAACAGGCGGATATTAGAACCTTATTCAAAAAACCCGTGCATCCTTACACTCAGGGTCTCATGGCATCCATCCCAATTCTAGGTACGGTAAAGGAGGTGCTGGATGTCATCCCCGGCTCCGTGCCGAACCTGGTCAACCTGCCTCCAGGCTGCCAGTTTGCACCTCGCTGCCGGCCACGCGTGGAATACCAGTTACCCATCTGCACTCAGGTGGAGCCCCAGCTGATCCCGTACGAGCCTGATCACTTTTGCCGCTGCTGGCTCTACCAGGATTATGAGGGCTTTAAAGCCCCGCTAAAACCTTCCTGATCTTATTGACGTGGAGAATTAAATCATGACTGATCAAGCTGTACATACCAATGGCAAGAAAAATCTGTTGGAGATCAAGGAGCTGGTTAAATATTTTCCGGTTCGCGGTGGTTTGTTGCAACGCGTCGTTGCCTGGGTGCAAGCGGTAGACAATATCAGTTTTAACATCCGCGAAGGTGAGACGGTTGGTCTGGTAGGCGAATCTGGCTGTGGCAAGACCACGGTTGGGCGCACCCTGCTGAGGTTAATCGAGCCAACGAGCGGCTCTGTCATATTCAATGGTGTGGATGTCGCCCAATTGAAGGGTAAAGACCTAAAAGCCATGCGCCGCAATATGCAGATCATCTTCCAGGATCCGTATGCCTCCCTGGACCCTCGCATGCCGATCGGAGATTCAATTTCCGAAGGATTAAAGATCCACAACATTGGCACCCCCCGCCAGCGCTTCGAAACCACGATTGAAATGTTGCGCAAGGTGGGTATGGAAGATTACCACGCACGCCGCTACCCGCACGAGTTCTCGGGTGGTCAGCGCCAGCGCATTGGCATTGCCCGCGCCCTGGCGCTACGCCCGAAATTCATCGTTGCTGATGAACCCGTCTCCGCGTTGGACGTCTCCATCCAGTCACAGGTACTCAACATCCTCAAGCAACTGCAGCGCGAGTTTGGGCTCACCTACCTGTTCATCGCCCACAACCTGAGTGTGGTTGAGCACATCTCAGACCGGGTGGCAGTCATGTACCTGGGCAAAATGTTCGAGATGACCAGCCGGGAAGAGCTGTTCCGCAACCCACTACATCCCTACACCCAGGCCTTGATGTCTGCCATCCCCATCCCCGATCCCACCCTGAAGCGCGAGCGCATCCTCCTGGTAGGCGATGTACCCAGCCCGTTGAACCCGCCCGGTGGCTGCCGGTTCCATCCACGTTGCCCGGTGGCGCTGGATGTGTGTGGTATTGAAGAGCCACCCTTCCGCGAAGTCAGCGATGACCACCTGGTGGCTTGCTGGCGGGTGGAATAAGCACGATCTAGAGTTTTGTTCCTCTTCTCAGCATATTGTGCAGCCAGTGGCAATCTTCACTGGCTGCTTCGGTTTTAAAAACCATGATAGAATGAATCCACTATGCCTGCCTATAGGGTTTTGGTGGTAGAAGATAATCACGAAGTCGCGCTCATGGTGACAGCCAGCATCAAGACGCTTGGGGCGGAAATCGACGTGCTGGATGTACCTTCTGCAGAAGAGGCGCTGCTCATCAGTACATCACTGCCGGTCGACTTGGTGGTATTAGATATTCGCCTGCCGGGCATGTCAGGCTTGGAGATGGTTACCAAACTGAGAAAGCGTAAACCTGAGACGAAAATCATCCTGGTTACCGGTGTTGAAGATGAGGAGATCCGCCAGCAGGTATCTGAAGCTGGAGCAGAGGCTTTCTTTTTCAAGCCGATTGCGATTACCACATTCCTGGATGTGGTGAAGCGTAGCTTGTGGCCTGCCTCGGGCGAGCCAAGCCTGCCATCCAGTGACGAAGACCGGATAGCTACCATACCACCTACCAAGGGAGTAACGAGGGGAGTATCAGAGATAAACTTGGTTAGCGGAGCAGCCAGGCATGAACCTACGCCCACGCTCTCTGAGCGATTGGCTGAATTAAAAAAGCAGGTGAAAGCTGTATCAGCCCTATTGGTAAACGATGCCGGACAGATTCTGGAAGAGGCTGGTAACGCAGTGGAGATCAGGACCGGTTCGACGTTGCTCTCAGCATTGATGCAAGCCTTCAGTGCCAGCCTGCAGGTATCCCAGGCGATGGCAAAGGGCACAAGCGAGAGCCTGCAGTATTTCGTGGCTCCGAGACAATGCATATATGTGACACCAGTCGGATTAAATCATGCCTTGTTTGTGGTCACGGCGGGCTTTTTCGGTCCGGATAAGCTGGGAATGATCTACCATGCCATCCACCTGGCTGTCCGTGACCTGCAAACCATCCTAGAGAATGATGCCGAGGAGGCGCAAGCCAAGCAGGATGCCTTGGAGAAGCTCCAGGCTGATTTGCCCGCTGAGATTACGGTTGACCCGGAGACGCTCGCAGGTGTTGAAGACATGTTCTCCAAAGCTTCGAAAATCGGTGGCGTCGAACATGCAGACGGCTTTTGGGAGACTTTGAGAGAAGATGATGCCCTGGCAGCGGGGCATGGTAAAGATGTGCTCTCGTACGCCCAAGCGCGTGATCTAGGATTGGCACCGGATGAGGATAAGGGTGCGTGAGCTTCAAAGCGAAGTATAACCCCTCCAGCGAGGAATAACTCAAAAATATGATAAAATACCAGACGCCCTGAAAACCGGGCGTCATATTTGGGGCATGGTGCAATGGCAGCACAGCAGACTTTGGATCTGCTTATTCTGGTTCGAGCCCGGATGCCCCAGCTAGTAACCATAGATGACATCTGGTATGATTAGCGCAAGGTCCCCTGGGTTTTATAGCTATTGCCACTGAAAACCACCCGACTTTGCGTTTTTGCTATCTTGGAGGGATGATGAAACTATCTACAGTTATCCTTGCCGCCGGGCAGGGCACGCGCATGAAATCTGACCTACCTAAAGTGCTCCACAGATTGCTTGGCAAACCCATGGCCTGGTATGCCCTGGAAGCTGCCTGGCAAGTCTCCGGCGAGAAGACCGTAATGGTGATTGGGTACGGCGCAGACCAGGTGCGCCAGTTACTGGGAGACCAGGCTGATTATGTGCTCCAGGAGCCGCTGCTTGGCACCGGACACGCTGTAATGCAGGCTGAGCCACTGCTCAGTGGTAAAAGTGACCTGGTGCTGGTGATCTGTGCCGATATGCCCCTGCTGACTGGGGATACCTTGGTCACGCTAGTGGATAAGGCGCAGTCGCACGCCGGCCCAATCAGCATGTTGACGGTGACCACCGATGAGACGCGTGGCTTTGGGCGCATCCTGCGGAATCCAGCCGGGCAGGTGAGCGGTATTGTGGAAGAAGCACAGGCTACCCCTGAGCAGCTGGGGATTCACGAGCTCAACCCTGGGGTGTACTGCTTCCGCGCTGCCTGGGTGTGGCCAGCGTTAAAACGCATCCAGCTCTCACCCAAAGGCGAATATTACCTGACCGACCTGGTGGGCATGGCAGTGGCAGAGGGGCATGCGGTCGAAACCATAAGCGTGGAAGACCCAAACGAAATGATTGGCATCAATACACGCCTGCATCTGGCACAGGCAGAAGCCTTGCTACGCCAGCGTATCAACCATCAGTGGATGTTAGCAGGCGTGACCATGGTCGACCCAGCTAGCACGTACATTGAGCCGGGTGTCACCCTGGGGCAGGATACCATCCTGTGGCCTGGCACATACCTGCATGGCAACACTCAGATTGGTGCTGGTTGTGTCATTGGCCCTAATACTATCATCATAGACACCAAAGTTGGTGATGACTGTACGCTCCTGGCTTCCGTGCTGGAATGTGCGCTGCTCGAGGACCATGTGGAGATGGGGCCTTACTGTCATTTACGTAAGGGCGCACACCTTTCAACGGGCGTGCATATGGGCAACTTTGGTGAGGTCAAGAACTCCACCCTCGGGCCGGGCGCCAAGATGGGGCATTTCTCATACATGGGTGATGCCACAGTGGGTGCAGAGGTTAATATTGGCGCGGGTACCATTACTTGCAACTATGATGGTGTGCACAAAAACCCAACTGAGATCGGCGAGGGCGCCTTTATCGGATCCGACACGATGCTGGTGGCACCAGTGAAAGTGGGAGCAGGTGCCAAGACCGGGGCGGGTGCGGTGGTCACCAAGGACATCCCCCCCCACTCACTGGCGGTGGGGGTGCCTGCCCGGGTGATCAAAGAGCTTAAAAAGTGAACTATTACCTGATCCTTGTGGGTCTGCTGGTCCTGTTCTGCCTGGATCTATTCACCATTGCGTTCCGGAGTGCACTCTTGAACGCCAGCTTGGCGCGCTTGCTGGCGCTGCGAGAGGAGATGGAGACGAAGGTCAACCGGGCGGTCAATTTGATGCATGCCCCGCAGGAATGGCTAGCAGCGAGCAATCTACTCCAGCTTATTACCCGGTTTTTAGGTGCCAGCCTGTTGCTGGCTCTATTCTTCCCCATAGACCTTACATTCTCTTCCATGCTGATGATGCTGGGTGTCCTGCTCCTGGCGGCGGTGGTTGTTTTTTGGCTGGAATGGGTAGTGGAAATTGCTGTTACTCACCACCCTGAAGCCTGGGCGATGCGTCTGGCACCTTACGTGCGCTCCCTGACAGTGGTCCTCTCACCTTTGCTGGTGCTGCCGCTGGCTATTGGGAGGCGTAAGGGCGAAACCCAGGAACCGGTGAGCACCGTCACCGAGGCAGAGCTGAAGAGCATGGTGGATGCCGGGCATGAGGGTGGTGTGCTGGAGGGGGATGAACGCCAGATGATCTACTCGATCTTCGAATTGGGGGACACGCTGGTGCGTGAGATCATGCTACCCCGGATCTACATTAATGCCCTAGACGTATCCACACCGCTCTCGGAGGCGGTCGATGCGCTGATCAAGTCAGGTCATTCCCGTGTGCCGGTATACGCCGAGTCGGTGGATAACATCTTGGGACTGCTGTATGCAAAAGACCTGCTGCGGGTGTGGAACAAAGCGTTTGCGGGAAACCAAGCGTCAGCGGGGAACCAGGGGGAGCAAATCGATTCCCTGCGCAGCCTGCTTCGCCCGGCTACTTTTGTGCCTGAAGCCAAGAAGGTGGATGAGTTGTTGGCGGAAATGCAGACGGGGCACGTGCACATGGCGATGGTGGTGGACGAGTATGGTGGCATTGCCGGACTGGTCACGCTGGAGGACATCTTCGAGGAGATCGTGGGTGAGATCCAAGATGAATATGATCAGAGTGAAGAAGCACCTTACATGCAGGTGGGAGAGGGGGAATATGTCTTTCAGGGTAGGGTGGACCTGAGAGACTTCAATGAAGTGATGGGCAGCCAATTGCCCACTGAAGAGACCGAAACGCTGGGTGGGTTCATTTATGAGCAGGTGGGGCGTGTGCCTTCCAGTGGTGAGAGCTTGCAGGTGGGGGATATCAACCTGACGATTGAGCAGGTCACCGGACGGCGCATACGCAAGGTGAGGGCTAAGAAGCAACCTACAGAGACGCAGGAAGTGAGGCAGGATGGAGACGATGCTGACCAATGAGTTACGTGCCAGGTTGGTCCAGTTGGCGCTGGAAGCACGCCAGCGGGCTTACGCGCCATATTCAAATTATCGGGTAGGTGCTGCTGTTCTGACGCCATCAGGCAGGTTCTTCACGGGTGCCAATGTGGAAAGTGCAGCCTATCCCACCAGCATGTGCGCCGAGCGTGTAGCGGTCTTCAACGCCGTGTCTGAAGGAGAGCGGGAGTTGGTAGCGCTGGCAGTGGTCACAAGCAATGGGGGCACACCCTGTGGTGCCTGCCGCCAGGTAATGGCGGAATTCGGGCTGGATACGGTGGTGCTGATCGCTGACGCGGAGGGCAACCTGAGACAGGAATCCCGGCTCTCCGAGTTGCTGCCCGGCGCGTTTGGGCCGGGGGATTTGGGGAAGAAATTTACCACGGATGAACACAGATAAACGCAGATATTGCGCAAAGAACGCGGCTTACAACACTGATTAAATAATGCTTGAATAAAGGATGGGGGAGGAAGTATGCCGGTGATCAAGGTCGCTCCTGCGATATTAACAACCCTCACATAGAAATATATTCGTCCCTCAAAAAAAACGAATAGAAACCAATATGCTGGCGAGCAAGGTCGCTGGTTGGTATTAATTGAATTAGAAAAATTAAAGAGCATTCAATTCCAATTTGGATGGTAGATATGAGGCGGGTAAGGTAATGGGAACATAGTGAAATCATGGAGACACTACAAGAGAAGACGCTGCAGGAACTCTTGCATCGCTCCCAAAGCAGTGAAAACATGAAGACACTGTATAAACGGTCGCGCTACTGCGGGCAAAGAACGCTCTTGCATCGCTCGCAAAAGTATGCTCTTCATCGTTCGCAAAAAACGCTCACGATGCTGCGGAAAAAGTTCGTCCTTGATGCTTCGTCGCAAAGAACGCTCCTTGACATGTAATTACTCACTCATCCCTGCTTGATCTCCCCTACCTGACAGTGTATGGACCAGGGACATAGGTTACACATGTTCGGGAACATAGGTAACACTTTCGGTACATTTTGGCAATTCGGGATTCCTCCCCAGCGCCCCTACTGGTTGGCTAATCACAGAGATAGGAGAGGAGAAATGAACCATCCACGAAATAAGGCACGAATA
>CAZXPK010000164.1:0-7329 GCA_964642565.1 uncultured Anaerolineaceae bacterium | reverse complement strand
TATGGCAAAGCATGGAAAGAAGTATTTAGCTGCATTAGCTAAAATCGATGAGAACCACTGGTACACCCCTGAAGAAGCGGTGAACCTGGTAAAAGAAACCCACTACGTCAAGTTTGATTCGACAGTTGAGATCCATATGCGACTAGGGGTTGACCCGCGTCACGCAGACCAACAGGTTCGTGATGTGGTAGTTCTTCCACATGGTCTGGGTAAGTCCGTGCGGGTACTGGTCTTCGCACAAGGTGAAGGAGCAGCATTAGCACGCGAGGCAGGTGCAGATTACGTAGCGGACGATGACGAGACCATCGCCAAGATCCAGGCAGGCTGGACTGAATTTGATGTCACCATTTCCACCCCCGATTTAATGGGGAAAGTAGGTCGTTTGGGCCGTGTTTTAGGACCGCGTGGTCTGATGCCAAACCCGAAAGCCGGAACGGTAGTACCTGCTGAAGACTTACCGCGCGTAATCCGTGAATCGAAGGCTGGACGGGTGGAATTTCGCATCGATAAAACTGCCAACCTGCACATCCCTATTGGGAAGGCATCCTTCGGCGAGAAGCAGCTGTATGAAAACCTGGCAGCCTTAATGGAAGCTATCAAGAAAGCCCGACCTGCGTCGGTAAAGGGTACTTACATCAAGCATATTACCCTGACTTCCACAATGGGTCCTGGGATCAAATTGGATCCAATGCAGGCTCAAAACATGACTGTGCAGGAATAGTAATCTTGTGATATAGTAGAAATATTAAAAAATACGCTTCGCCCAAGACAGCAGGTACGTAAAGCACGCTTAATTTCCTGCCGAGGTGGAGATATCTCCCCAAAAGTGAACTCGCTCCAGGCGGGTTGGTAATGTGGATCACGGAGAGTCTTTGCCAGGCACTTGTTGCGAGGCAAAGACTTTTTATTTGGGAAGGAGGTGAAATAACCTTGGCCATTTCAAAGGAACGCAAGAATGAGTTGATCACCCGCTATAGCGAATGGGTGAAGCGCAGCAAAGCCCTGGTCCTGACACAGTATGTAGGTCTGACCATGAAGGACATCGACGGCCTGCGAGCGAAAGTGCGAGAGAATGGCGGTGAGTTCCACATCATAAAAAATACTCTAGCCAAACTGGCATTTGAGCAGGCGGGGTTACAAGTCCAACAGGGGCAGTTTGAAGGCAGCACGGCAATCGTATTTGCTTTTGCGGATGCACCTGCAACAGTAAAAACCGTGACTGATTTTGCCAAAAGCTCAGAGTTTTTGAAGATCAAAGGTGGTTTCCTAGAAAAGCAAGCCCTGACCCCTGATGGTATAAAAGCCCTGGCTGAATTACCACCGTTGCCTGTGGTCCGCGCCCAATTACTGGGAACCCTGCTCGCACCAGCCAGCAAGCTGGTACGTACTTTGGCAGAACCTGGTCGAATGATTGCCGCGGTCATCAAAGCGCATGCGGAACCTGAAGCAGCCGCTGCATAGCATAACCATTCATTACTAGACTATATTTATCATCGCCGGGTAAAAGTAAATTTATTACCAAACCATATCATGATCTATTAGATCTAATAATTTTGAACAGAGAAGGAGTTTTATAAAATGTCTGATCTCAATAAACTGGTTGACGAACTGAGCACCCTTACCGTACTTGAGGCGGCTGAGCTCGTAAAGAAATTGGAAGAGAAATGGGGCGTTTCTGCTGCTGCCCCGGTTGCTATGGCTGCCATGCCGACTGCTGTCGCAGCCTCAGCTGAGCCGGTCGAAGAAAAGACCGAGTTCAATGTGGTTATCAAAGATCCTGGTGCCAAGAAGATCGAGGTCATCAAAGTCATCCGCCAGTTGACCAACCTGGGCCTGAAAGAGGCTAAGGACGTCGCGGAGACCGCTGGTTCCAAGATCCTTGAAGGTGTAAGCAAGGAAGCGGCTAATGATGCCAAGGGGAAGCTAGAGACTGCTGGTGCAGTGGTTGAAGTCCAATAAACGTCAGTTGAATTTCCCGGGGAGGGGTTTGCTCCGGGAAATTTACTTTCTCCTTTTGTGTTTTTAGTCGCCCTGTGGTATATTTTAATCACGGAGGGCTTATGAGCGCACGAATTCTAATTATTGAAGACGACGAGGCCATCCTACGGTTTCTGCGCCGCGGCCTGGCTTACGAAGGTTATCAGGTAGACACTGCTATCGATGGACATTCGGGTTTGGCTACGGCACGTGATAACCCGCCCGACCTGGTCGTGCTGGATATCATGCTCCCAGGGATTGACGGCTTGGAAGTTTGCCGGCGCTTGCGAGCTGGTGGTCCAGTACCCATCCTGATCCTGACTGCCAAAGACTCGGTTAATGATCGAGTGATGGGGCTGGATGTAGGTGCGGACGATTACATGGTGAAGCCGTTTAATCTGGACGAGCTGTTGGCACGCATTCGCGCTTTATTGCGCCGTGCTCAACCAAGCCGACCCCAGGTATTGCGATTCGCTGACTTGATCCTGGATACAGGCACACGGCAGGCATCCCGCGGCGATCGAATAATCTCGCTGACAGCAAAAGAATACGAGCTACTAGAACTGTTCCTGCGCCACCCACGCCAGGTATTAACCAGAGATATGATTTTCGACCGAGTGTGGGGATACGATTTCGGTGGTGAGAGTAATATCATCGAGGTATACATCCGATATCTGCGCCAGAAGCTTGAAGTGTCAGGAGAGCAACGACTCCTTCATACTGTACGCGGTATGGGGTACGTTTTGCGCGAACCATCGTAAATTAAATACATGTCCCTGCGGAGCCGGCTGACCTTACTATATTCATCCATAGTAGGGGGTATTTTGCTGCTGTTTGGAATTGCCGTCTATGTTTCGGTAAGCTCGACGGTCATTCATGAATTGGATGACACCTTGAGGATCAGGGCAGAGACAGTTCGCTTGAATATCCACATGGATGAAAACGGTGACCTGAATATCGACCTGCCCAAGCTTGACCTACCGGAGGATGTGTATGTGCAAGTGTGGGGGCGAGACAACTCACTGATTTCGGCGACCCAAAATATCCGCATCCTGAACAGCCCACTCGATGTAGTTGGCATGCACAGCTCTATTCCGGTTCGCCAGGATGTGAACCGGGGAGGGGCACGTTTACGCGTGTTGACCGTCCCCCTGGTGATAGGCAACCGGCTGGAGGCGATCCTGCAAGTAGGCACCCGCATGGACGTGGTCAACGCCACCCAACAAACACTGCTGGAGGTTTTGCTGATTGGAACAGCAGTTGCTATTGTGGCAGCAGGGTTGGCAGCCTGGTTAAGCAGCCATCAGGCTTTGCACCCGTTGGATAATGTGACCAAGACCGCTTTACAGATAACCAGCGCGGATGATCTCTCCAGGCGTATCCCTTATACCGGCTCTTCCAAAGATGAGGTGGGGCAGCTGGTGGCAGCTTTTAACCAAACTCTGAGCCGGTTGGAAAACCTGTTTTCCACCCAGCGCCGTTTTCTAGCAGATGTAGGACATGAGCTCCGTACCCCACTCACGGTGATCAAAGGTAACGTGGGTTTGATGCGCAAAATCAAGGATTTTGACGAGGAATCCCTGGTGACCATCGAGGATGAGGTCGACCGCCTGACCCGTATGGTCGGTGACTTGTTGCTCCTCGCCCAAGCTGAATCTGGCAAAATCCCACTGGCACACGAGGTCGTCGAACTAGATACATTGTTATTGGAAGTGTTAAACCAAATGCAGGTCCTGACCAGAGATCGGGTGAAGTTAAGCCTGGGAAATATCGACCAGGTGCTGGTATGTGGTGACCGGGACCGCCTAAAACAAGTGGCAGTAAATCTAATCGGGAATGCAATCAATTACACACCCAGGGGTGGTGAGATCGTGGTGGGTTTGGGTAAAGTTTCAGACCGGGCACAATTTACCGTTACCGATAATGGTCCGGGGATTTCAGCTGAAGACTTACCGCACATCTTTGAACGTTTTTATCGCAGTGAAAAATCGCGTACCCGCCAGAAGGACGGGAAAGGATTTGGATTGGGCTTATCCATCGCGTATTGGATTGTGCGCAATCATGGAGGCCGGATCGAAGTCAATTCTACAGAGGGGAAAGGCACTACCTTTTGCGTCTGGCTGCCCCTTGCACAGGATGATTGCAAAGAAACAGCCAGCTAACAACTGAAAATCTTATCGTTATCTTAGGGGTATGAGGATGCAACCTGATCGGAAGAGCCGAATATGGAATTTACAAACTCCAAATATCACCGGGGTTTGGTTCAGCCTAACTTTAATTGCGATAGGTTTGTTTACCACACTTGGCCCCACTGAGCACAGCCTGGGAACGCATATTCGGATTGTTTACCTGCATGGTGCCTGGGTATGGGCGTCTTTATCAGGATTCCTTGCAGCGGGTTTATTTGGCGGTCTGGGATTATTAACTCAACGTAAAAACTTTCGCAGCTGGTCGCGTGCTTTTGGTCGGACAGGGTTGGTTTTCTGGATTACCTACCTCCCCTTATCGCTGTGGGCGATGCAATCCAATTGGAACGGCTTGTTCCTGGCAGAACCACGCTGGAGATTAGCACTGGTATTTGCAATTACTGGCATTTTACTTCAGGTTGGGCTAGGCCTGGCAGACAAGCCAAGCTTGACATCCGGTTTAAATTTATGTTACTCTATCGCGCTGATGTATGCATTGCAACAGACTCATAATGTAATGCATCCAGCTTCACCGATATTGAACAGCGATGCATGGCGCATCCAATTCTACTTTTTGGGACTGGTCTTAATAACCCTTTTGGCGGTTTGGCAAATGGCAAGGTGGTGGTATAAGCGTGAGCCAGATAGCAACCAGCGATAAGCTGGATTTGAAACGCACACTCAATTTTCAGATAACAGCTTTTGTTATCATCCAGCTGGCATTTAATACGTTTTATCGGATGATATATCCTTTCCTATCTTTTTTTGCCAAAGGGATGGGGGTTGACCTGCGGACAATTTCTTACGACGTTACCACGCGTTCATTGATGGGATTATTCGGTCCATTCTTTGCCTCAGTCGCTGATAGTCGGGGACGTAAAGCCGGGATGATGATCGGTGCAATCATCTTTACTGCAGCGATATGCCTGGTGGTTTTTTGGCCGACATATACGGCATTCTTCATTGCACTTAGCCTGGCATTTATTGGATAATTGATTTTTGTGCCCTCCCTGCAGGCATATATTGGTGACCAGGTGCCGTATGAAAAACGGGGCAGGATATTGGGTATCACCGAGTTCGCGTGGTCGATAAGTGCCATCATTGGCGTGCCACTGGTGGGGTTGATCATCGCCAGGCATGGCTGGTTGGCACCCTTTCCGCTAATTGCGTTGCTGGGAGCTTTGTCGTTTATCGCACTGGCATGGATGTTACCCAAAGATCCGCCCCCACAGGCAGGAAGTCTTGGATTTTGGAGTAATCTACGCAAAGTATTTACGTATCCACCAGCAATCGCGGCGTTGGTGATGGCAGCCCTTTATACTGCAGCTAATGAGACGATCACCCTGGTCTACGGAGTGTGGGTGGAGCAAGCTTTTGCCCTTAGCATCGCCTCCCTTGGTGCTACCGCGCTGGCGATTGGTATTTCTGAACTGGGTGGAGAAACACTCGTCACTGTATTCACCGATAAAATTGGCAAGCGCAAGGCTCTGGCGATCGGGATTATTGGTAATTGTATAGCTACCCTGGCAATGCCGATATTTGGTCGCTGGTTGGCGGGGGCTCTGCTAAGTTTATTCCTTTTCTATCTCACCTTTGAATTTACCATGGTGAGTGGAATCCCACTGATGAGCGAGATCCTTCCTTCTGCACGTGCGACGATGTTGGCCTCGCACATGGCTTTAATTGCGCTTGGACGTTCGGTCGGGGACCTGTTGGCGCCAACCTTGTTTACACAAACGGTTATCCCTGGCATCGCTGCCAATGCAATAGCAGCCGTACTGTTTAACCTGCTTGCCTTGATCGCGCTTTCTCGAGTTAGAATCCCCCATTAGTAATTGTTGCCACAAAGGATTGGCTACCCTCCCACCACTGGTGGGAAGATATCCACATGATTTTCCGGTTTTAACGCGGTATCCAAACCAGACAGATGGCGAATATTTTCACCGTCTAGAAAGACATGCACGAACTCCGATAATTGCCCCGGGTCTTTCCAGATGAATTTCACCAGGACAGGATAGCGCTGGGTCACCTCAGACAAGACGTCACGGATGGTTGTATCCGAGTGAACATCCACATCCATCATTTTTATACCGGCAGCTTGTCGAAGTGAGGCATATAACTTAACTTGCATATCCTGGTTCTCTGGTTAATCATACACTTTGTGGATCAATTTAGTAAGACCAGCCCGAAGGGGAAATACAGGCATCTCCTTCGGGCTGATATTCTGCGATGATTCTACTTATTACGCCATCCAGCTGAGACCTAGCTGTTCCAGCTTAGCTCGGGTGGGTTTGCCGGTTGCAACATCCCAACCGCACATTTCATAATACATATCCAGCGCACCTTCAACTTCCTGGCGAGTTACCGTCACACCATCCGAGGCACCGCCTATGAGTGGCTCGTCATAGATGCGCTTGGGCAGGGTATCGCGTTCACGTCCCACACCTTCCCGGGCATTGAAAGCGCGCAGCATGTTCAAGCGGCGCTCGCCAACTTTCTGGGTGTCTTCCACGCTCCACTCCCAACCGGTAGTAGCGCGCATTAACTCGGCCTGATCCTTGGGACCATAAACCTGCCATGCGGGTCCATAGACGAATTGGCATAATACAGCTGTGTCCATGAAGCAATAATTCAACTCGGTGAATAAAGCCATCTTGACCTTTTCGCGGTCGAGCACCCGGTCAGACATGGGATTGGTCAAGCCAATTTCAGCCATGCGCTCCAGGTTGTAGGAGGCGGTATCGGGTGTGTAGCCAGGGTCGTGTTCGGAAGACTGGTGATCAGCACCGAATGGGTTAACGGCATAGATCAACGCCAGGCTGCGTTTGACCTGCGGCATGTGGGCGGGAAGCTCGTGGTTTTTAACTGCCACTACCAGGTCCTGGGCAGCGTGACCAATCTTTTCAGCTGCATAGGCAGATCCATTCGCCAGTAGATCTCCCACACCTTCACGTTTTGCGATCTTTTCCACTATCGCGACCATGGCATCCGCGTTTCCGAACCGAAGGTCAATACCCCCGGTGTCTTTTAAGGTCAGGTAGCCGTGCTCGAAACAATCCATGGCAAAAGCGATGGTTGCTCCACAGGCAATGGTATCTAGGCCATACTGGTCACAGATCTGGTTGGCCAGAGCGACTGCGTTCATATCACCAATCCCACAATAGGA
>CAZXPK010000163.1:4404-7374 GCA_964642565.1 uncultured Anaerolineaceae bacterium | reverse complement strand
AGTATCTTGACGATGATACCAATGCGCATGTCACCATTTCCTCCTGGCGACGGGTGGATGATAATATCATCCCTGCACGCGGCAAGATTGCAGGTGCGTATGCCAACTCAGCTTTCATAAAAACTGATGCGGTCAGGGCAGGCTTTGATGAAGCCCTGGTCCTCACCCAGGAGGGTCATATCTCGGAAGGCAGTGCGATGAACTTCTTCATGGTGCGCGATGGCTTGCTGATCACCCCGCCTATCACCGAAAATATCCTGGAGGGTATCACACGCCGGAGTGTGATTGAGCTGGCGCGGGAAGAACTGAACCTGACCGTTTTGGAACGTCCGGTCGACCGGACTGAAGTGTATCTGTGTGACGAGCTCTTCCTTACGGGCACAGCGGCTCAAATTACTGCGGTTACACGAGTCGACCACCGACTTGTTGGAGATGGCAAGATGGGCTCAGTCGGCTCGCGCTTATACTACCTCTTTCAAGACATCCTGCGCGGACGTGTACCCAAATACCTACGTTGGCTCACACCCGTGTACGAGAAGTGAAGCTATCCATCATGCTAACCGGCAGGTACAGCCTGACTTACCTGCCGGTTTTTTTTATTTTATCACTGATCTCGATAATTTCACCCTGGGGTTCTTTACCAGGCTCAAGATGCAACAGGCCGATTGAAGCTGGGGCTCCCCAAGGCCAGGGGTAACTGGTCGAGCTGGGGTTTAAGAGCAATTTGCCTGCCAAATGGTTGTTAAACGGCTCATGCAAATGGCCGAACACGATCACATCCGCATCCGGAAAGGTCTGTAACATACGTATAAAATATCGCTCGACCGATCTGCCATATACGCTACGGTGGATCTTATCAACCATGTACCGGCTGAAAGTCCCGTGCCCATGAGCCATGCCGATTGAAATTCCGTCAAATGTCAGCCGAATTTGGAGAGGTAAATTCCTGAGATAAAAAATATCCCGGTTTCCACGCACTGCATATACGGGTGCCAGCTCTTCCAGGTCTTCAAGCACGCGCGGCACTGAAACATCCCCCGCATGCAGGATCGCCGCCACCCCAGCCTCACGGAAGCACTGAATCACCTGCGGATTTAGCTGAGGTACACGGTCGGGGATATGGGTATCAGCCAGCACACCCAAGGTGGTCATGAAATCGGCCACACATTGGACGGATGTTTGGGGAATAACGCGTCCAACAAGACATGAATCTCGTCCCGATCAGTCCAACAGTCTACAAAACTGGCTTTCAACATTTCCATGGTACGGTATCCAAACAGGAGCTGGAGAAATGTGTGCGGTGGAAAAGCTGCATTACCTGAATTCCCTACAGGCATTGGTTTCCAGGCTTCGATGACAGTCAACCTTCCTTTTTCCAAAACCAGGCGCAACCCATCCCGGTAAAAAGTGATTTTTACTTCACCCATGTAGCTTGCCATGGGTGATTCAGCCAGGCGTTTTTCCAACACCGGGGTGATCAGCTGGAGGAAATCCGGCACGTCTGCCACGCGCAGGTACCAGGCGTACGGCTTGCGTATGCGTGGCAGGCTATCTGGTATAACGTGATACACTGGGTGATCCTCCCCCAACCAGAAGCCAAACGACCCAAATGGCTTCTTTTCACCATGCTCGGGATGATATTGCTCATAAGCATTCTCCAAATACCGGATCACGGAGGACGTCACATGCAACCAGGGAAGATCAGGAAGGATTTCATACCACTGAAGAGGCATCATATCTCCCCAGGCAAATGCCTGGTGAGTGAAAAAACCACTAAATTTCCCATCAAGTGTCTCGATTACACGCATTTCCAGCCGGTTGACACTTTTTTCACTCTTCCCGGTCAACTCATAGCGCCATAGGGAATCATCCCATTCACAAGCCACTAACGACCGCTTGCAGTTCAATGCATATAATTGGGAGATAAACGGGATATCAGCCTCGACTGCCGGGCGGATGTGGTAAGGTTCCGCTTCACCTTCTTTTAGCCTGGGTATATGGGTTGGGAATCCGGCTCGCCCACCACCCAAATTCATTGCCATCTCATAGCCAAAGAGCCGGTAATAATAGGGTATGCCGGTGATAACCTGGGCCTTTTCACCCCGCCCTGCGCTCCACTGGTGAACGACATCGAACTGTCGTCTGATCAGCCCATGATTACGATACTCGGGCAGTGTCCCTACCAGCTCGGGGCGACCTACGTTGAAGGGTATCCCCTCATAAGTCCAGATCTGGGGGATCAGGTTCATGGAAGAGACAATCTTTCCCGTTGCAGCTTCCTCCACAATGGTGAAGTTGCAGGGATTAAAGGTTGGGTGGGGCTTCGCCAGCAAGTCATACGTCCATGCCCAGGCTCTCTCATCGGGTTTATCAGGTCCTTCGTCGCTGTGGACCATTCCGTTGAAATCCGCCAGGGCATCAGCATCCTCCGTTCTTGAACAACGAAGGACTAACCCATCCCCCAGATCGATTGGCAGTTTATCTGTATTTATCCGTGATGCAGTCATGGTGATCTCCTTGTCATTGCCTCCCCGGCATGCCAAGTCTATCACCAACAACGCTCAATTAGCAACCAAACCATCACTTCTTGAGTTTTTCCATATATTTATGGCGGAACTTCGCCACCTTGGGTGCAATGACTGCCATGCAATAACCCTGATATGGGTTACGCTTGAAATATTCCTGGTGGTAAGCTTCTGCCGGGTAGAAGACACTAAAGGGCTCGAGCTTGGTGACGATTGGCTTTCCCCATATTTTTTCACGCTCCAACTCACGGATAACCTGTTCAGCAGTAGCTTTCTGCTCAGGGCTCTGATAGAAGATGGCCGAGCGATATTGGGTGCCTAAATCCGCTCCCTGACGGTTCAGGGTGGTCGGGTCATGGATGGAAAAAAACACTTCAAGCACCTCACGGTAGCTAATCACCTGCGGGTCGAAGGTCACCTGCACCGTCTCAGCATGACCGGTTTC
>CAZXPK010000163.1:0-4304 GCA_964642565.1 uncultured Anaerolineaceae bacterium | reverse complement strand
CAGACGCTTTGGGAGAGCTGAAATCGAATATATATTAGATCTTTCACCAGATCTGGCTTTGGATAACACATCTAGGCGCCATGAGAATATAATAAGATATTCCAATCATCTATTCGCACCCTATCGAATAACGGAGGATAAATATGTCTGAACGCAAGAAAGTTACCCTGCCTTACCTGTTCAACAAGGTAGCCAACCATGAGCCCATCACCTGGCTCACCTGTTACGATTACCCAACTGCATATTTACAAGAGCAAGCCGGCATGGATATGATCCTGGTGGGCGATAGCCTGGCGATGACCATGCTCGGTTATGAGACCACATTACCCGCCACAATGGACGATATGATCCGCCATTCGGCAGCAGTACGCCGGGGTGCACCCAACGTGTTTATCGTGGGTGACATGCCGTACATGAGCTACCAGCCCAGTATCGAGACTGCCATTCGTAATGCAGGACGTTTTATGGCGGAAGCGGCTTGCGATTCGATCAAACTGGAGGGCGGTACCGAAATGGCCGACCGCATCCATGGGATCGTCAGTGCCGGCATCCCTGCCATGGGTCACCTGGGCTTGACGCCGCAGAGTGCTTCTGCTCTGGGAGGGTACCATGTTCAAGGTCGGGCTGCCCGCTCAGCCAAGAAAATCATTGAAGCTGCCAAAGCCCTGGAGCAGGCGGGTGCATTCGCGGTCCTGCTTGAGATGGTGCCTGACCGGGTGTGCAAGATCATCACCGAGCGGGCTGAGAACTGCATCATCATGAGCTTGGGTTCAGGTCCCTATGCTCATGGACAGCTGCTAATCTACCATGACATGTTTGGTCTCTACCCGCGCTTCAAACCGCGCATGGCCAAGGTTTTCGGCAATGCAGGTGAGGTCATTCTGAATGGTCTCAAGCAATACGTCCAGGAAGTCTCCGATAAATCCTTCCCGCAGCCAGAGCACTGGTTTACCATGCAAGACGATGAATATGAGGAGCTGATGGGCATGCTATGAGCTATGCTTCCCGGACGAGTCATCTGAAGCCCGAAGGTGCCTACCAGGTGCTGGCGCGAGCGCAAGAGCTGGAAGCCAGCGGGCGTGAGATCATCCACCTGGAAATTGGCCAGCCAGATTTTGAGACGTTTGACAACATCCGGGTGGCAGGCATGCGCGCCATTGCCGAAGGGCAAACGCGTTACACGCCACCCATTGGAATCAGACCCTTACGCGAGGTGATCGCGGAGGAGGCCGGTAAACGGCATGGCTTGCATTTCCACCCCGACCAGGTGGTCGTCAGCCCGGGTGCCAAACCCAACCTGTTCTTCCCGGTAATGGCTTTGATCGAGCCGGGTGATGAGGTAATCTACCCCAACCCGGGCTTCCCGACCTATGAAGCCATGATCCATGTAGCCGGGGGTATACCCATCCCTGTGCCGCTCAAGGAAAAACATAATTTCTCCTTTGACCTGGAGACATTTCACCAGCTGGTCAACAACCATACCAGGATGGTCATCCTGAACTCACCCAGCAATCCCACGGGTGGGGTAATGCCGAATGTAGATCTGGAAGAGATCGCCACAGCAGCTCAACAATTCAATTTCTGGGTGATGTCAGATGAAATCTATGCCCGCCTGGCATACGATAAGATATATGTGCCGTCCATTGCTTCATTGCCCGGGATGATGGATAGGACGATCATTGTGGATGGCTTCTCCAAAACCTATGCCATGACGGGTTGGCGCCTGGGATATGGGATTATGCCGGAAAGCCTGGCACAGGTGGTCCAGCTGCTGCTGACGCATTCCATCGGCTGCACTGCTGAGTTCGTCCAAATTGCCGGGATCGAGGCACTGACCGGACCTCAAGACCAGGTTCAAGCAGTAGTTTCCGAATACCAGGTACGACGGGATGTGATCGTTGAAGGATTAAATGCCATCCCCGGAATCACCTGCCAACGCCCTCAGGGCGCATTTTACGTGTTCCCGAACATCAAATCCTTCGACATTTCTTCATCTGAGATGGCGAATTTATTATTGGAAAAAGCAGGCGTGGCGGTGCTACCCGGTTCAGCGTTTGGCGAATACGGTGAAGGGTACCTGCGCCTCACCTACTCAAACTCCATCGAGAATATTCGAAGGGCGATCCACCAAATCGGGGAGGCAGTTAAAGGACTTCGCTAAGGATGCAGCATTGATGAATAAACCGGGTGCAGCAGTGATCCAATGGTTGTAGGATCAGCGGACATCGGATTATTACCACATGGTTATCGCCCTTTATCCTTTAGGAAAGTGTAGCTATCGTTCTTACCTTTATCCAAAATGAAGGACATACCTCAAGCATAGACGGTTGGCACGTTGGTAAAAATAGTGACCATTATTCAGCATATTTTTATGTAGACAATAAGCGAGATTACGCAGAATGGTGGTACTATATAAATCATGGGTGTCACCACTTCCAAACTCCTGTATCTTTCAGAGACTTATATGCCCGCGTGAGGATCCGATAATGGTTGTGCTCTTCCTCAGATAGTCTAATGAATATATTATGACCTTGTGGGTCGGTAATTTGAGCAGCTAGCTTCGCATATGCTCTTTCCATCTGTTCCTCGAGTTCAAGCGCCTCAGTAATAACCTGCATAGTGCTTTTTTTATTAGGTTCTTCCGCAGCCTTAATTTCGAATATCGGCGGGAGGGGAAACGCTTTCCCTTCATACTTGATGAAATCACCTTTTTCCTCTAGCGATTTCTCTAGAGCAGTTATTCGCTCGTAATGATATTTCTCAAATTCACTCAATTGCATAAATAACTCCTTGCCCACCTGCCCGAGCATGTTGGCTGCATCAGCATAGCGTTCTGATGCAATCCTTTCATTTTCTTTGGCAACGCGGATTGCATCTAATAGATTTGGGTTATTCATAAGTTCCTCCTTGTGGTTGATTTGGAAAACTTCTTCTGTGGAAATTCTTGAAGCTAAATAATTTTCGTGTGTGTGGTTTAGCCAGCATCAAGCTGGCAATAACGTTTTTTGTCGCCGATAAAGTCGTGATACTTCTACTATATATCCAAACTCACTCTATCTTGTAGGTGACGAACAGCCTATATAATGAGTCTAGCGACTCTTTATATACTGCAAATTTACTGTTTATCATACCTAACTGGGAAGGATATACTGGGTTTTGTCTGCATGTCCAATAAGGTTTATATTGTTACCTATACACAGTTCTGTCACGTTTTTACCCAATACTTATCTTAATTATACGATAATAGCTTTTACATTACAATACATCCCCGAATATTTTTACCTAAAAAAACACCCCGTTTATTTGTCACAAGGTTACCATTAGGTGCGGTTTCAACCGTCAAAGTTTGCAACGCTGGGAAGATGGGTTATGCTGACTTGCAAGTTTTACACAGGTATTTTCTTCTATCTCGTTTATCCCCATTCGTTCCAATATTCAATTGTGGTAAAATGTCACTCACTCCGCAAGTAATACAGGCGGAAATAGGCATATGTAGCTTAAAAATTGCGGGCGTGGCCAAGTGGTAAGGCATCAGCCTTCCAAGCTGATATTCGCGGGTCCGAATCCCGTCGCCCGCTCAAGAAGTTCCTTGTTATAATGAAATTAGCACCTTAACATGGGCCCATAGCTCAGCGGCAGAGCGGACGGCTTAAGGCAGTGAATCTAAATCGAGATGTGGATTGTGCAATTCAGCGTGGCAATTCGCACATACCAGGATGCATTTATCGATCTCTCTCAAGACTGGCTCCAACCTCCGGTTGGATAATGAACGCATATCCAGCTTGAAATCTTTCTCCATTGAGTCGGTATGATGAAAAACGAGTGCAGCCAGGTTTTTATGATAACCACAAATTGTACAATGACCCCCAGCGGTTTTTATGAGATTCAGTTTTCTTGCAAGTCCTCTACGTTTTTGAGCCTCATAACTCTGTAAATCACGATTCTTGCAGACCGGTGAGCAGAACTTAGTTTGCTTACCCATAAGAGGCTTACCGCAAATAATACAGTTAGAGTATTTCGTCATAACCGTATTGTACGTTCGATATGATTCTCTGCAAAGGGCCACCGGATAGGAAATTCACGGTGAATCCTGTCAAATTCGGGGAAGCCTAATTCATCCTTTTGGTAATCCCGAGCCAAGCCCCTTCCAGGGAAGGTGTAGAGACTAGACGGCAGGCACCCTTATCCAGGGTGAAGGGATAGTCCAGCCCACAAACTCGAAAGAGGCAGTAAAAGCTGTAGTGGGATGCATAACCGTTTGGCCGTAGGTTCGATCCCTACTGGGCCCACCAAATAAAAGAGCA
>CAZXPK010000162.1:0-7420 GCA_964642565.1 uncultured Anaerolineaceae bacterium | reverse complement strand
CCATCGTCCCTACGTTCATGTGTGGCTTCGTTCGCTCAAATTTTTGCTTTCCCATAAGCGTTCTCCTTAATGATTATGAAGCGATGATTTTGATTTATGCCTAAATTCATGCCAGAATTGTCTTTGCCACATTTTCAGATACCTGAGAATAGTGGTCAAATTCCATCGTAAAAACGCCTCTTCCCTGGGTGGCGGATCTTAGATCTGTGGCGTAACCGAACATTTCAGCCAATGGCACCATTGCGGTGATCATCTGAGTATTCCCAGAGCGCATTTCAGTTCCAATGATGTTACCTCTGCGCGCGTTCAACTGTCCCATGATTTCACCGAGATATTCATCGGGGGCAATCGCTTCGACTTTCATGATTGGCTCCTGCAGAATAGGTTCTCCTTTGTGAATGCCTTCTTTTAAAGCCATTGAAGCTGCCATTTTGAAAGCCATATCGCTCGAGTCTACCTCGTGGTACGAGCCGTCATAAAGGCGAACTTTTATATCTACCACAGGGTAGCCTGCCAACACACCAGCTTCAGCTGCTTCGTGCACACCTTTTTCAATTGCTGATAGAAATTCCTTAGGAATAACTCCACCAACAATATCGTTCTCATAAGCAATTCCACTACCAGGATCTCCGGGCTCCAACGAAAGCACAACATGTCCATATTGACCATGCCCGCCCGTCTGTTTGACGTACTTGTACTCAGCTTTTTCCACTGGGCGGGTGATGGTTTCACGATAAGCCACCTGGGGTTTTCCGACGCGTGCCTGGACTCGAAACTCACGCAGCATACGGTCAATAAGAATTTCCAGATGCAACTCACCCATGCCAGAGATAATGGTTTGTCCGGTCTCTTCATCCACCCGAACCCTGAACGTGGGATCTTCATCTGATAATTTATGCAAGGCTTCCGCCATTCTATCTTGGTCGGCAGTTGTGCGGGGTTCAATGGCGACCGAAATGACAGGTTCAGGGAAGGTGATATTCTCCAACACGATTTGGTTCGACGCATCGCATAGGGTATCACCTGTGAATGAATCTTTGAGACCAAGGACTGCACCGATATCTCCAGCAAGGATTTCGGTGATATCCTCACGTCGGTCAGCATACATGCGTAGGAGACGACCTACCCGTTCACGCCGGTCCTTGGTGGGATTGAACACCATGGTACCTTGGGTGATCTTGCCGGAATACACTCTGATATATGCCAGACGCCCGACATAGGGGTCCGATACGATTTTAAAGACCAAAGCACTCATTGAAGCATCATCTTCAGCCGATCTCTCTACCTCATGACCGGTGTGCGGATGAATACCTACTACGGGAGGGATATCTGCTGGAGAGGGCAGGTAATCGATTACTCCATCCAATAAGGGCTGTACTCCTTTATTTCTTAAAGAACTACCGCAGTAAACAGGTGTAATTTTTCCGGCAATGGTTGCTTTCCGAAGAGCAGCTTTCAGGTCATCAACCGGTATATCGTCGCCTTCCAAATAACGCATGGTCAGTGAGTCTTCTGTCTCTGCAATCTGCTCCAACAGACGTGAACGCATTTCCTTCACGTAGCCAATCAGATCAGCAGGGATATCGCTTTCGAATGCTTCAGTGCCAAGCGCGTCATCCCAGAGGATGGCTTTCATAATGAGAAGATCTACCACACCGCGGAAGTTTGCTTCAGATCCCACCGGTACCTGTATGGCAGCTACGTTCGCACCTAATCTATGCTGCATACTTTCGATGGATCGCTCGAAAGATGCTCCAACACGGTCCATCTTGTTGACGAAGCAAATCCGCGGTACGTGATAACGATCGGCCTGACGCCAAACAGTCTCACTCTGGGGTTCAACCCCTTGCACAGCATCGAAAACGACAATCCCGCCATCCAGGACACGTAATGAACGTTGTACCTCAGCAGTGAAGTCAATGTGCCCTGGGGTGTCAATAATATTAATTTGGTAACCTTTCCACTCAGCAGAAACTGCAGCAGAAACGATGGTAATACCTCGTTCGCGTTCCTGCTCCATCCAATCTGTGACGGTTGTTCCTTCGTCAACAGAACCGAGGCGATGGGTTTTACCTGTGTAGAAGAGGATGCGTTCAGTGGTTGTAGTTTTACCCGCATCAATATGGGCAATAATGCCAATATTGCGATACAGATCGAGAGGATACTGGCGGGTCATAAAATAATCCTACTGCCACTCGTTAATTCTCACAAAAAAGTGTTATTCGATCCTACGCCCGAAAATGGGAGAAGGCACGGTTAGCTTCAGCCATTTTATGAGTTTCCTCACGCTTACGAATAGCTGAGCCTGTATTATTGGCTGCGTCCAACAGTTCGCCTGCCAACTTTTCGGAGAAAGATTTTCCTGAACGCGCCATTGCACCCTGCAAGATCCACCTGGAGGCTAAGGCGAAACGGCGATATGGAGGAACTTCCATCGGGATCTGGTAAGTGGCACCACCCACACGGCGTGGTTTTACCTCAAGGATTGGGGATACATTTTTAATGGCTTGCTCAAAGATTTCAAGTGCACTACGTTTAGTTCGATCCTCGATCATGTCAAATGCATCATAAACAATCGTTGTAGCTACGCTTCTTTTACCAGCGCGAATGACGCGGTTAATAAAGTTCTGCACATGTTCGCTCTTAAAGCGGACATCACCAGGAATTTCATGTTTTTCGGGTTTACTACGTCGTGACATACCATAACTCCAAAGAAATTATTCTTTAGGACGCTTAGAACCGTACTTGGAACGACCTTGTTTCCGGTTATTTACACCACCGGTGTCTAACGAGCCGCGAACGATGTGATAACGCACACCAGGCAAATCCTTCACACGACCACCACGTACCAGTACCACAGAGTGTTCCTGTAAGGCATGTCCTTCACCAGGGATGTAAGCAGTGACTTCGATGCCATTCGTCAATCGTACGCGGGCGATCTTGCGTAAGGCCGAATTAGGCTTTTTGGGGGTCATGGTTTTCACGACAGTGCAAACGCCTCGCTTTTGGGGTGAGCCTTTACTCTGACGCATCCGGTTTTGGTTCATAAGATTGAGAGTGTACAACAGGGCCGGAGCCTTGCTCTTCTCTTTCTTAATTTTGCGTCCTCTACGGACGAGCTGATTGATTGTTGGCACCTTCGCCTCCGAGCTTTATATAATACATTTGATAATTCCATTAAGGGAGGCCATCAACACCATCGATGGCCTCGCCTTACTTGCATTGGTATACGGTTTAGGTAGGGATTCTACCCACGTATGTTAAGGACAACGAAAAGCGATTTTACCATGCGCTCATAGGAGCGTCAAGGATTTTACAGATGCTCTCCTAAATCCAAGAGTCCCGTATGTAATCTGGGTGGACGTGAGCGCTCCTCGTCTTTGCCAAATTTAATGACCTCGCCAGTATCGGTGACGGCTTCGACAGCCAATCCCAGGCTTTGGAGCTCTTTAACCAGTACCCTGAACGAAGCTGGAATGCTTGGCTCTTCAATAGCTTCACCCTTAACGATAGCCTCATAAGTCTTCACCCGACCCTGGACATCATCTGATTTCACCGTCAACATTTCCTGGAGAGTGTATGCTGCCCCGTATGCTTCCAAAGCCCATACTTCCATCTCACCGAAGCGTTGACCACCAAATTGGGCTTTACCACCCAATGGTTGTTGGGATACAAGGCTGTACGGACCGGTTGAGCGGGCATGCACTTTATCTTCTACCAAGTGGTGAAGCTTGAGCATGGTCATCACACCAACGGTCACAGGTCGGTCGTAGGGGTTACCCGTTTTCCCGTCACGTACGATTTGCTTGCCAAGGATTGGGACAGGGATACCTGTATTCAACGAGTATTTCTCAGCTTCACTTGAGATATTATCATCCTTTATTTTTGAAGTATTTACGCCTTGTTGATCCAGCCATTGGCGCAGACAGGTAGTTAGGGTATAGCTATCCATTTTTTCCTGTTGGGCTGCATCGACTGCGATGCCTTCTGGGGCAATGACCAGGTCGGGATTATACCCATAAACCCGTAGCCATTCACGTAACACCGAACGGCGAGCATAGTAGTAATCTGACTTGAATAGGGAAGTATCATAACCCAGATCACCCAGCCAATCTTCCAGGTACAGGTTACGAACTTCATTGTCATCCTCATACTGGGTGGGATCGTGTTCGGTTTGGTTCAACAGTTCCCAGGCTTTGAGGCCAGCTTCTTTCCAGGCCTGGTCAATTAACCAGGCACGTGCCAACTCAGCATCGATCTCATATTCTGTTGCACCATCAAACACAGGAGTGATGGCGCGGAATCCCAAGCGGCTCGACGCCCAACCCAGGTGGGTCTCCAACACCTGACCAAGATTCATACGTCCAGGTACACCCGTCGGATTAAGGATGATATCTACTGGTGTGCCATCTTCAAGGAAAGGCATATCTTCCTCTGAAACTACACGCGAGACCACACCCTTGTTACCATGGCGCCCGGCCATTTTATCTCCAGCGGTGATCTTACGACGTTGGGCAACAGATACACGGACCATCATATCCACGCCCGCAGCCAGGTCAGTATTGTCCTCACGGGTGAACACTTTTACATCGACCACTTTCCCACGCTCACCATGCGGCATACGCAGAGAAGTATCTTTTACATCGCGTGATTTCTCACCGAAGATTGCGCGTAGCAGGCGCTCCTCAGGGGTTAATTCTTTTTCACCTTTGGGTGAAATCTTACCAACCAGGATATCGTTTGGTCCAACTTCAGCACCGATGCGGATGATTCCGGTTTCGTCGAGATCCTTAATTGCATCCTCGCCAACGTTCGGGATATCACGGGTGATTTCTTCCGGACCCAGACGGGTATCACGTGATTCAACTTCATACTTCTCAATATGTATAGAGGTGAACCGGTCTTCCTGAACCAGGCGCTCAGAGATTACGATGGCATCCTCAAAGTTGGCACCTTCCCAAGATAAGAAGGCCACAACTACATTTTGACCCAAAGCCAGCTCGCCATTCTCAGTTGAGGAAGAGTCAGCAATGACTTCACCCTTATGGATGCGCTGCCCTTTGACAACTGCCGGACGCTGGTCGATACAGGTGGATTGGTTGGAACGCTGATACTTACGCAGCTGATAGGTGTGATCGCTCTTTGGGTTGTGAATGACAATCCTATTTCCGGTCACTGAAGTGACTTCACCATCTTCTTCTGCAATCACCACCTGACCCGAGTCCATGGCGGCATGATATTCCATACCTGTCGAAACAGCAGGGATGTCAGGATTCAACAACGGGACTGCCTGAGCCTGCATATTCGAGCCCATCAAGGCACGGTTGGCATCATCATGTTCAAGGAATGGAATTAGAGCCGCACTGATCCCCACGATCTGGTGTGGGGCAACATCCATATAATCAATATTGTCACTGGTGGCGAAAATAAAATCTGAATAGTGGCGTGAGGAAATGCTGGTGCGAATAAACTCATTGTATTCATTCAACGGCGTGTTGGCTTGAGCGATCACGAAGCGATCCTCGACATCTGCAGAGAGGTATTCTGTTTCATCGGTTACGAAAGGCACGACCAGGACCTCTTTTATCTTGAGCTTCTTAATTTTTCCAGCCATGTCCAATGTAATACGATCGCCAGCTTTGGCGATCACCTTACTGGAATCCTTATTTTTCAGATCTTCGCGCAAGGAGCGACCCACTAAACGCTCATCGGTTGGTAAGATTGATTTTCGCACTCGACGGTAGGGGGTTTCGATGAAGCCATACTCATTGACCCTTGCAAAGGAAGCCAAGCGTCCAATCAAACCAATGTTTGGACCTTCAGGCGTCTCGATGGGGCAAATGCGACCATAGTGCGAATGATGGACGTCACGAACATCAAACCCAGCACGTTCACGACGCAAACCACCAGGACCCAGGGCAGATAATGTACGCTTATGACGCAGCTCTGCGAGTGGGTTGGTTTGGTCCATGAATTGCGATAGCTGGCTTGATCCAAAGAATTCACGTAGAGCAGCTACCACCGGACGGATGTTAATCAACGTGATGGGGGTCAGCTGGTCTTGGTCACGGATGGACATGCGTTCCTTGATCACACGCTCCATACGCCGCAAACCAATGCGCAGCTTGTTTTGGATCAGTTCGCCTACAGTCTTCGCGCGGCGGTTACCTAAATGATCGATATCATCGGGTGCCTGGGTGCCATTATTGATCATGACCATCCGGCGTACCAAACGAACGATATCCCACTTGGTAATCATGCGATGTGAGATTGGTACCCGGTCGTGCAGTTCTAGCTTTTGATTTAGCTTATAGCGGCCAACGCGTTCAAGGTCATAGTGGCGCTGATCGAATAATTGCTCCTGCAAGAAACCGCGCGCATTATCAAGTGTGGCTGGGTCACCTGGTCGCATGCGTTTAAAGAATTCGAGGAGAGCTGCTTCGGCAATGGTCTGGTTATTGGTAACTTCCCATTGGGGTTCCTGAGCGAAAGAGGCAGGAATAAACATACGATCTGGGTTGTTATCTACATCCTGGAACAATGAAATCAATTCATCATCGGTGCCAGTATTAAGAGGTGAATCAGGTAAACCGTCATTAACCGCTGCCAATGCACGTAGAAAAATGGTAATAGGCACTGTGCGTTTGCGGTTAAATCGCAGCGTGAGGTAATCGCTTTTTCGGGTTTCGAACTCCATCCAGGCACCACGATCTGGGATCAGCTTGGCTACAGCCAGAAGCCGCCCGGTTGAACGGTCAACCGGGGCTTCGAAATAAACACCGGGTGAACGGATCAGCTGCGAAACAACCACACGCTCGGTACCATTAACAATAAAAGTACCTTTCTCGGTCATCTCGGGGAAATCACCTAGAAAGATATCCTGCTTGATGGGTTGCTGGACTTCTGGTCCGGCGAGTAATACCGAGACGTAGAGTGGACTCGCATAGGTCAGGTCACGTTCCACGCATTCATCAAGGGAGTGTTTTGGTTCTCCGAATTTATAAGTGAGGCCCCATTGTTCTGATTCTGGGGTCCTGGATGGAAAATACAACTTCATCCCCTTGTTGTATGATTCGATGGGTGAAATTTCATGGAAGAGATCAGCTAAACCTTCAGTTTTCAAGCGTTGGAAGGATTCAAGCTGAACTTCGATCAAGTCCGGCAGCTTAAGATCGATGTTAATCCGAGCGTAGGACTTGCTTGGCAGATTTGATGCCATAATTCTCTCCTAATTTTACAATTTTTGGGTGTATCGTGTATATTGTGATTAACAAATTATGCGTGATGAAATTTTTTCCATCACGCGGTAAGTAGTTTAATTCCCTAGTTTGATGTCCATTATTAATAGCTTATCGCACAAGGCAAACATGCAAACTAATATTATACCATGGGTTTCAATTTGGTCAAGATGGAGGACTGA
>CAZXPK010000161.1:0-7502 GCA_964642565.1 uncultured Anaerolineaceae bacterium | reverse complement strand
CGCATCAAGTTGAAGCAGCTTTATCCATCCATTTCAGTTTGACTGACTACTAGATTTTTCAGCCTCAATAATTTTATGTAATTGCTCTCGCCGGGTTGGACCACTAAGCGTTTCAAGACGGCGTATGTTCATCGGATCGATTTCATTTCGTAGAAGGTTTAATTCATTATCAGTAGGTACTACGGTCTCCGTAACATCAGGGGAAATATCAAGGGGAAATCCTGTATGTGCCTGGATCTTTTCAATAGTCACACCAAAATGAAACGAGATTATTCGCATCCGACCGTTGGCGAAATCAAATTGTCCCAGATCGGTGACCAGATAACGAGGACCATTTCCGTGCTTGCGCGCGGAATTATGCCCGAGTCCGGCACAAAAGTCAAGCTGAGGAACGAATGTGACCCTCGAGTGGCGGGGGACATACAACATGACATCATTAATGTAAGTAGTAACATCGGGGATTCCACCTGTACCGGGTAATCTTAATCGTGGGTGGTGGAAATCTTTCCCGAAAGCGATGTTATTGAAATTCCCAAATGGATCGATTTGGGCAGGACGGAAGAATTCCAAGGGGTGCAAGCTGGGTAATACTTCACTCACTGCCCGGGCAAAACCAACATTTACCAATGAACGGTCCAACCATAACCGCTCGACATGACTGAGACTCAAAGGGGCTGGTTGCCGGCAAATGCCCTGACCAATTGCTGAAGAAAAATATAAATTGGGTGCATGTGTGCGGCGGGCAAGCAGATATGCCGCAGCGACCAATGGAGTAGCAATTCCTTGGGCGACCAACTCACCATCCCGCACTTGGTGAGACATACATACGACCATAAATTCGTCAGGCGTAATATCCATCTATCTACTACATTCGTTAGGACTATAAATTTGAGTCTTGGATGATATAGGCATGCTCTTCAAGGGTAATATTACCACCAGTCAACACGACCAGTGCGGGTTTATCGGATACCCGACCAGATATTACCGCCGCCAGGGAGGCTGCTGCCGATCCTTCTATCCGTTCATGATAAGTAAACCAGGCATATTTTATTGCCTTGCGAATTTCAGTCTCTGAAACCAGCATAAAGTCGGTCACGTAATTCTTCACGATCGGGATAGTGACGGAACCTTCTTCTACTGGACCCGCTAATCCATCCGCAATGCTGGGCAACTCTTCCACACCTTCTTGTGTGCCATGGTGGTAAATCTCATATAAGAAAGGGGAGGCTTCAGATTGAACGGCAACCAATTTAGGGGTGGGTATTAATTCCTGCAACGCGCAACCAATCCCTGAAACAAGGCCACCACCTCCGGCTGGAACTATCCAAGTAACCGAGGATAGATCCGGTAATTCTTTCATTATCTCCAGGGCAATGCTTCCCTGACCAGCAATAATCATTCCATCATTATAGGGTGAAACCCAGGTGGCACGCGTAGTATAGGCATAAGATATTCCTGCTCGTTCAGCTTCTCCATATCCGCCAGGAACCAAACGTATTTCCGCACCTAGTTCGCGCATAGCTTGAAGTTTAATCCCAAGGGCATGTTCAGAGGCGATAACGATGACTGCAGCATGTTTCATTCGTCCTGCTAACGCCACCCCCTGTCCATGATTGCCCGCTGAGGCGGTTACCAATCCTCGTTCAAGCTCCCAGTCTTGAAGAGATAGAATTTTATTAAGGGCTCCGCGGGCTTTAAAAGAACCAGTTACCTGATGGTTTTCCCACTTTAGGTAAATGTCGTTTTGAGCATCATAGGTTAATGGTGTCTTATGTATATAAGGACCAATGCGGTCGTAAGCTTGTTCAAGCCAGGCATAAGGTATCATGGATATTATGATTTATTGTTAGTCAATACCTTATGTGCCAGAAGGGGGTCGTCAGTAAAAATGCCATCCACACCAGCAATAAAAAACTGCTGCATCATATCGGATTGGTTAACAGTATAAGCATGAATTCGGCACTTGGCCTGGTGAGCAATCTGGATCAAATTCAACGTGACATCGCTGCGAGCAGGATGCAAGGCAAGAAGTGGACCAAATCGGACCAACCTTGAGCGAAGTGTAATATCTGCAAAACCTGGAAAGGTAAGTAAGCCCATAGGTATCTTAGGGAGAAGATTGCGAGCTCGGATTAATCCAATCATATTGAAAGAGGAAAGCATGACGCTTGTTTCCAAGCCATACTTCTTTACGAGTGATATTACTTTATCCGGTAGATCATCTATGGGTGAAGAATAATTGGTCAATTCTATATTAATGAATATCTTTCGGCCTACAGTTTCAAAAACCTCTGCCAGGGTGGGGATCTTTTCTGAATTAACTAATGGGGGGAACTTCGATCCTACGTCCAATTTCTTTAATTCAGCCAGTGTCAATGAATTTACTCGGCCGGATCCATTGGTGGTTCGATTGACAGTATCATCATGCATCACCATGACAAGGCCGTCTGCGCTTAGTTTTGCATCCAGCTCGATACCGTCGGCGTGTTGATCTAATGCCAGCTTGAAAGCTGCAATTGTGTTTTCAGGAGCATAAGCGCAGGAACCCCGATGTGCAAAAATTGTTGGTCTTTTAAGATCAGTGTACTCGGAGCTGCGCTTTATAACCGGCATAGGCTAGATTTATAACTCAACAAAGTATGCACTAGCAGCCCTATCAATAAGATCTCGTGTCATGGAGGGCTCTACGCACAGATAACGGGCGATATCAAGAATTTGGTCACACAAATCGCGAGGGTGCGAGGCGCGCAATTTACGAGCTCGCTTGATATACCATTCTTGGAGAAGATATGCCAATCCTTCATCGTTGTACTGCACGCCTTTCGCTGAGGCTACCCTGGTAAAAATTTCGCGATATTCATCAAAGGTTGGGTCTCCCATCTCGATTTTATGTCGTAACCGACGCAGGAAAGCTTCATCCACAAGATCGCGTGGCGGCAGGTTTGTCGAGAAAACAACCAGCACATCAAAGGGGATCTCAAACTTGCGACCTGTGTGCAATGTTAAAAAATCAATGCGATTTTCGAGAGGCACAATCCAGCGATTGAGCAGATCCCGAGGCCGGACGAGTTGTCTTCCAAAATCATCAATAAGCAGAATACCGCCATTTGCCTTTACTTGAAAAGGCGCTTCATAATACTTATGTACATCATCAAAGACCAGATCCAATCCGCTTAAAGTCAGTTCACCACCGGTTACTATGAATGGTCGTCTGATGCGTATCCAGCGCAAATCCCGTCTGCCATTCGTTCGACCAGTAGCTACGCTCCCTGTTGGTGAAGGCTCATCAGCTGATAATTGATGGTTTACTGAATCATACATTTTAATGACCTGACCATCAATATATATAGCATATGGGATATACATACTTTCATGCAGGATCATATTCCCAATGGCTCGGGCAACGCTAGTTTTTCCGTTCCCAGGTGGCCCATACATGAAAATTGAGGTACCGGAATTAACTGCTGGACCAATGCGTTGGAAAGTTGATTCGGGTATTACCAGATGTGACAGACCTTGATGCATCATGCGATTTGTGACGGTTGGTCGACCTTGTACCTGGCGGAGGACCGATTCGTTATACACCTGGATCGGAACGGGGGTCGGTCCAGCATATTGACTGCGTTCCATGGCTTCGCGGGCTCTATCACTGCCTTCTCCTGTTATTGCATATAAATATGCTCCCTCTCCCAGCCCCATTTGGGAGGTCTTTATTTCCACGAATTTATCACGTTTTAAATTTTCTAGAATCTGATCGACGATACCCGTGAAAGGTAGTGCCATTTCCTCTGCAATCTTAAAACCAGTCAGATAACCCTGGAAATACAGGATTTTCAGGGCCAGATCTTGCAACCAAAGCGGAGATAAACCAGTATCTTCGATTTTTTGTAAAATAGGAGGTGTAAAAACACCACTTGCGGTACCAATGATTGGTCTTCCACGTGTAGAAGCGTCCATCGCTCTACCTCCTGGTCAAAAAAAGGTTTAGACAAATAGCTTAGATGATTATAGCATGGCAAGCAGATTTTATTGAAATCGTGTAGGGATATTATAGGATAAAATTAACTTGAGGATAAAAAATAACGATGAAATTAACTGTAATTATCCCAGTTTATAATGAAGTTAATACCATACGGGAGATCATCACACGCGTGCAGGCAACCGGATTGGTGGATGAAATCCTGGCTATCGATGATGGCTCTACCGATGGAAGCCGAGACCTATTGGCGAAGTGTAACGAGGAAGGGAAGGTCAAGGTCATATATCATGAGCATAATCAGGGGAAAGGGAAAGCTGTACGAACTGGGATCCAAAATGCGAGTGGAGATTTGATAATTATACAGGATGCTGACCTGGAATACGATCCACGTGAGTATCCTAACCTGCTGAGACCCATCCAAGAGGGCATTGCGGATGTGGTGTATGGGTCAAGGTTTCTTGGAGCGGGTCGCAGGCCAGTTCTATTTTGGAATATGGTTGCCAATAAGATTTTAACCCTGGTCACTAATATTTTATACAATAATATATTGACCGATATGGAAACCGGATATAAACTATTTCGGCGCCAGGTCGTTCAGAATATGACATTACATGCGCATGGATTTGAATTCGAACCTGAATTCACGGCCAAAATACTAAAAAGCAGAGTTAGGATTTACGAGGTTCCGATAACATTTAACCCACGTGATTATTCAGAGGGGAAAAAAATAAAAATGAGAGATGCGTTCATTGCAATGTGGACGCTGATTAAATACCGTTTTGTTAATTGATCTCAGGAACGTTATCAGCTAAGCGATTTCCTGATGTCTTTCACGTTTAACTGGAGAGAAACCTGACCGTTGAATTCATTGAGTTCGAACGTGTACATCATGTCAATTAGTGGTGGGAGTTGAGCCACCCAATATCCTTGCCGAAATGCAATTGCATCATAGGTGATCTTCCCATCCGTCACTGATAATTTCAAATGTGAGCCATCTGCGCCTATTGCCTTTTGACGCGTTACCTTTAAACCATTTGACATGAAGATGGGGGTTGGGTTGCCCATTCCGGTAGGCTGCAACCAATTAAGATATTTCAGCAAATCGGGTTTAAGATCAGAAAGGGGTATCTCTGTTTCCGCAAAGATTTTTGGACGCAGGTCTAAATCCTTAAGCTGCTCTTTGGCAATCGTTTGCAACCGAGCAATTAAAGTCTGTAACAGCTCATTACGGACGGTAAATCCTGCAGCCGCAGCATGCCCACCATGGTGTTCCAGCAAGTCCTTGCACTGGTCCAAAGCTTGAGTGATATGAAATTCTGGAATGCTTCTGCAAGACCCCCGTGTATATTTCTCACCAATACTAGCTATGATTGATGGACGATAATACTGCTCGGTGAGTCTTGAGGCTGCCAATCCAACCACACCAGCGTTATACTCCGGGTCTGCGTCAAATAGGAGGAGTGGGACTTGATCATCGACGATAATCTTTTGTTCAGACCTGGTTTGGATGTCACGCATAATCTTTTGACGATCACGGTTCTGTATTTCCAGCCACTGAGCAAGCTGACCTACATCCATAGGATCCTGCGAGGTCAGTAGATGTAGAGAAGCTAAAGCAGATTCCAACCTGCCTGAAGCATTCAATCTCGGTGCCAAGGCGAAACTAATATCACTGGTAGTTATTCGGCTTGGGGTCAACCCGGCGATCCCGATCAGAGCCATTATCCCTTGGCGAAGAGGCTGGCGTATAAATTCCAAACCTGAACGGACGAGCGAACGGTTTTCCCCTGTTAATGGTACCAGGTCAGCAACAGTGCCGAGAGCAACCAGATCCAGAAAATCCCGTGAATCCAGTTTTGGGTACTGTCCTGATAGGGATAATGCTTCTACCAATTTATAAGCCAAACCTACGCCGGCGAGATTCTTTTCGGGATAAGTATCCCCTGGCTGTTTTGGATTTATCACTGCAAATGCTGGTGGAAGCTCGTCGAGTGGGAGATGATGATCTGTGATAATCAAATCCATACCAACTGAACGGGCATAATCCGCTTCATCCCGCGAGCGGATTCCGCAATCCACAGTGATGATTAGATTTACACCTTCCTCAGACAACGTGCGCAAGGCATCAAGATTTAATCCATAGCCTTCATCGAAGCGGTTTGGAATATACTCTCTTACCTCTGCACCTATGGCTTTCAATGCCAATCCCAATAAGGCAGTGGCAGTCACGCCATCCGCATCATAATCTCCATAAACGACGATATTTTCATGCTGCTGGACAGCGTAGGTTATACGATCCACCGCTTTAGGCAGATTAAGCATATTCATCGGCTGGCTATCTGGAGGACTTTGGGCTTCTAAAAACAAGCGTGCCTGTTCATGGGTGCGATAGCCACGGTTATATAGTATTTGACGGAGTATTGGAGGATAGCCACTCAGTTCTTGAATGGCTTCTGGAGGAGGGGGTGGTGCCACCTCCCAACGTTTGGTTATCACCGTCATGGTGCTGGATCGCCTATGGTTTGTGCAAGGGCTAATGCTCCCATTAGCCCAACATCATCACCTAATGCAGAGGTGGTTAAAGTTAAATTCTCCAGGTACTTTCTGGATAATACATGTTCACTCATAGCAGTGCGGAGGGGACCGAAGAAAGCTTCACCACTTCGGGAGACTCCGCCTCCAATGATGACCACGCTTGGGTTAAAGATATGTAGATAATCTGCAATTGCGATCCCAAGGTAGGCACCACCCCGGGCAAGCGCAGCCTGGGCAAGCTCGTCACCCTGACGAGCAGCAAGCGATACTTCTTTTGCTGTAACGGGTCGTTTTTCAGCCATAGAGGAGGGAATACCCTGACTCAATTCTTGTTCCACCCAGCGGGCAATGGCAGGACCGGAAGTGACAGCTTCTAAATGACCTCGTTGACCACAACCGCATAACGGTCCATCGGGGATTACGGTGATATGTCCCAGCTCAGCAGCCAACCCACGAGTACCTAGTAGCAATTGATTATCAATAATTACTCCTCCGCCAATCCCCGTGCTGACGGTTATATACACCAAATGGCGATGCCCAATTCCCGCACCAAAACGCCATTCACCTAGAGCAGCTAAATTTGCATCATTTCCAATTGCTACCGGAACCTTGAATTGATCCTGGATTAGTTGTTTTAGTGGCAGGTTATTCCAGCTGGGGATATTGGGTGCCTCAAAGATAATTCCTTCGTAAGGATCAAGCGGTCCGGGAGCTGCAACTGTAATTGCAGCAATCTGTTCATCTTTTGGAACGATAGAGGAAATTAGATTGATCAAGCGTTCATGAGGAGAATCCGGCCCATTGGTTGAGATACGTTTTACAATTGTGGGTGTTTGGCTCTGGATCGGGAAGCAAGCAGTGCGTATATGGGTACCCCCAACATCAGCGACGATGAAATTTCTGACCATGATGCAAAGTATAGCATAATTTATTGTGTTAGGAAAACTTCAAAAGTGAACTCAACGAAACTTGAAAAGTGAACACCTTA
>CAZXPK010000160.1:6216-7503 GCA_964642565.1 uncultured Anaerolineaceae bacterium | reverse complement strand
CGAGCAGGGTTGTATCCCCCTACTTGTTTTGCAAAGAGCACCTCGAAGAACTAGCAAATCTGGCAATCTGGCCCGAACAGCCCGTGTCCGAAGCTCTCAAGCTCATCCTGCGTGCCCATCCGGGCGCCAAACTGGCCATTGCCTGCCGAGGCTGTGAAGAGCGCGGCATCATTGAGATGTTCAAGCACACCCTGCTCAACCAAAACAACCTGACCCTGATTGGTCTGCAGTGTAAGCAAAGCGAAGCTAAATTCTGCCGCTGCGCCAAACCTTTCACGGCTCACGCCAAGACCCTAGTTGACCAACCCATCGAGAGACTTCCCGATCCCCTGACGGATGAAATTACGGTCATGGGCATGATTGAAAAACTGGCCTCCTGGAAACAGGAAACTAACCTACCACACTGAGGAGAGATGCCATGATTGAATACAAAAATGTGCTAACCACCTGCCCTTACTGCGGTACGGGCTGTGGATTTCATCTTCAAGTATTGGATAACAAATTAATTGGAGTATTACCGGCAAAAGGCCACCCGATTAGCCAGGGTGGAATGTGTATCAAAGGCTGGAACGCACATGCCTTCGTCAACCATCCAGATCGCCTGCGCGCACCCCTGGTTCGCAAGAAAGGGAAGTTAGTAGAGGCTTCATGGGATGAAGCTCTGACCTTGGTGGCTGATAAACTTACCGCGATCAAAGCTGAAAGCGGGCCTGACAGCATTGGTTTCTTTTCCTCAGCCAGGTGCTCCAATGAAGAAAATTATGTTACGCAAAAGCTCGCCCGCGCGGTTATCGGAACCAATAACGTCGATAACTGCGCCCGTCTCTGACACGCTCCCACTGTAGCCGGTCTGGCTGCCTCCTTTGGAAGTGGAGCGATGTCGAATTCGATTCCCGAATTTGGAACGGATACGAATTGCTTTTTTATTATCGGTTCCAACACGTCAGAAGCTCATCCATTGATATCAATGCACGTCTTAAAAGGTAAAAAACGCGGCGCAAAAGTGATCGTATTGGACCCGCGAAGGACTCAAATCGGTCATTGGGCTGATATTTATTGTTCGTTTCGACCGGGAACAGATGTGGCTTTGATCAACGGATTGATGAATATTATCATCAGCGAGGGATTGCACGATGAAGCATTCATTAAGGAACGCACTGAAGATTTCGAGGTGCTTAAATCCCTGGTATCTGAATATACCCCAGAAAAAGTTGCTGAGATATGCGATACTCCGGTAGATGGCCTTTATGAAATTGCGCGTACCTATGCAAAAATTAAACCCGCCGC
>CAZXPK010000160.1:0-6116 GCA_964642565.1 uncultured Anaerolineaceae bacterium | reverse complement strand
GAGAATCCCATGGTGGCTGATCCGAACATCAAACACGTCCGTCACTGCTTAGAACATACGGAGTTTCTGGTGGTGCAAGATATTTTCTTGACTGAAACAGCCGAACTTGCCTATGTGGTGTTACCTGGCGCCTCATTTGCTGAAGAAGATGGCACGATCACAAACACCGAACGACGCGTTCAACGAGTGCGTAAAGCAATTGATCCGATTAGCGGGTCAAAAGAAGATTGGCGCATTACATGCGAAATAGCTAAAAAGATGGGCGCTAAAGGCTTTGATTTTACATCCCCTCAGGCCATCATGGAAGAAATCAACCGGTTGACCCCTTCCTATGGCGGCATCACCTACGAGCGCCTGGAGGAGGTGGGTTGGTTGCAATGGCCATGCCCAACTGTGGATCATCCCGGAACACCGTTCTTACATAAAGGTAAATTCGCACGTGGTTTAGGGAAATTCTTTGCCATCGAGTTCAAAGAAGCGGCTGAATTACCCGATGATGAATATCCTCTCGTACTAACTACTGGTCGCTTAATGTGGCACTACCATACTGGCTCGATGACCCGCCGTTCGTCCAAACTGGAAAGCGAGGCGCCGGAAGCTTACATCGAGATGCATGCGGATGACGCCAAAAAGATCGGCTTGAATGGTCAGAAGTACGTGCGCGTCACGAGCAGACGTGGAGAAATTGAGCTGGGCGTGCGTATTTCCAATGACATCAGACGCGGTGTGGTGTACATCCCCTTCCATTACGTAGAAGCACCCGCCAATGCTCTCACGAATAATGCCCTCGACCCGGTTACCAAGACCCCAGAATATAAAGTATGCGCTGTAAAAGTTGAAGCAATTTAGCTTGTGATTTTTCTTTATAGAACCGGGATTGGGGAGTGAGTGCTTTAGTGGTTTCATTCCTGTCGGAGGTTAAATGCCCCCGTTGCCAGATTTTGACGAGGCATTGTTCCCAATTCTAAGACAGTAGAATTATTCGGTCACAATAGCAGGTGAGATGACGAAAATATCCCTGTTATCGAGACAGAGATACTGTGCGGGTGCTCAAACGGGTGAATACGAACCAACGTAGAAACTGGTTGTGCTGTTCGGGGACTATCAGGAAACCCAGACCGTTGTGCCGGTATGGCTTGTATCATAGCCGCCCAGGTGGTTGATGGCTATTTTCGCTTGATCTGTTTCCAGCCATTCCCGTAAGGCTTTCACTGAATCGAGTTCCCATTTTTCACTGGGGATAACCAGATCATAGCGCTCAGTGGTTAGTAATTTGAAATCCAGACCAAAAGATAGGGTTGCGGTTTCAACTCCCAATCCGACGTCCGCCAGCCCTTTGCTGACAGCCCGCGCCACTTCAGAATGGGTCATTTTCTCATCCTGATAACCGACAATAGTGGATGGGACAATCCCGGCACGATGGAGTTGAGCATCCAACCAGACACGCGTCCCAGAGCCTTGTTGCCGGTTCACAAAACGAATACCCGACTGGGCCAAATCCGTCAAATTTTCCAACCCCCGCGGGTTACCAGGCGGCAAGATCAATCCTACCCGACGGTGTGTCAGGGTCAGTAGCGCGACTTGTTGCCCCGGCAATAATTTGCGTACAAAAGGCTCGTTATAGGTGTCGGTATTCTCGTCCCAGAGATGACTACCCGCCAAATCGGCTTTTTTCTCAGCCAGGGCAATTAACCCACCCAGGCTGCCGGTAAAGGATAATAGCAAAGTAAATCCGGCACTTACTTCGTAAAAATGGGCGGCGATCAAGGCCATGGCTGGGTCATGGCTACCGATGAAGCGTAAAACATTGGGCTGGGTTTGTTCTGGCTCAGCAGAAAAAGTTCGCCAGCGGTCTAACGCCACTCGCAGGGATTGTTCAATTTCATCGGGAGTGTACCCGGCAGCCATGATTTCTAACAAAAAAGCCTCACTACGATTGAACAAAGCTGCCCGCCGGAGGTGGGGCTGGGTTTGCTCGGGCAGATGATCCACTACTTTTGTTCCTTGCCCTACATGGCTGATCACCAATCCCTGACGAGCCAACTCCTGATAGGCTCTCAGAATTGTCCCAGTGTTACATCGCCATTGTTTGGTTATATTTCGAATAGCAGGTAAACGAGACCCCGGTTTCAATACACCAGAGAGGATATCTTGGCGAATTGACTCGACAATTTGCTGATAGAGATGGGGCGAATCCATGTGATTAGTATAGCACAGAGCCAGCGCCAGCCGCGCCCAGCACCTTTGGCAACACTCATCAGCTCCCCTTTATCCTCGATAAATCCAGGTATAAAAGATTCGCACCCAACATCAAAATGGTTGACCAGTTACGAGGGGTGAAAATTACCCTGTTCTCTTTCCCTGACGGCTTTAACAGGTTAAATTGCATCGCTTAACGCCTGCAGTAGGCCTCTACCAAAGGGCGTGATCCGGAATGTGGATAGCTCATGGAATTCCACACCGAGGGTCTTGTATGGCTCGTAGTTCGTTTGCAGAATACCAAAATCAGCCAGTGGAGTGATCACCATTCGCTCGATGATACTGCTCAGGATGCGGCGGGCTCTATCCTGATCCTGGACTGACCAGACCATTCTCGAATCTTCTATCATCCGGTCGGCGAACGGCTTAAAAGATGCCGTTTTACTCGACGGTAGATCCAGCAAGTGTTTGAGGGTAAGCCTTGAAAATCCGGCCGGCATGTAACCATCCTCGAAATCATACGGTGAAGCAATTGCCCAATTGGTTTGCATCCACCAAGTTACCAGCAAGAGCCAGACTTGTCGTGGACCTGGCTCAGCCAGGAAGCGTTCCCCGAGTGGGGTCAGCTTCCAGCGCCGGCCCAAACCGCCAGTTACCAGGCCACCGACAGACACCAGCACATGCCTGAAGAGCAGCTGCCAGACATCGGATTCAGTGCGAACGCGATAGACATACTCATCAATTATTAATTCCAATTTCGGTGGGTTGACAAACCGGGCGCAGATCTCATGCACGGCCTTCAACGGCAGGTTACCTGTGGATTGGGTACCGGTGACCCGGTTATCACGCAGGTATGTAAGCAGGGCGATCACATCCCGGCGCAGCGGCAGTTCTTCTGCCACAGCACGCTGATCATCTGGAAGTGTTTGCGGCCAAGGGGAAGCCAGGTCGAACTTCTTTTCCGTGAGCTCGTTCTCTTCCATAGACCAGGCATTCAAGGATTCCGTGCTCCTTCCCCGACCCATGTGGCGTAGCCGGGTATTGACTTCTTCCAGGTCAAAGGCTTCCGGATCGAACTCCTCTCCAACCCAGGCCAGATACTCCTCGCGCTCATCGTGACCGGAGTCCTTGATCGCTTCCAGGAGGTTATCATAGCCCCGCACACCTCCCATATCCTCTGGCGGGCAGGCGCGCTTGCCCTTCAGACACAGCAGGTAGCGAACGCCTTCCTGTGGTGAAAAGATCTTCTCCACCAGCAGGGTGTGGTCCCAGCTATCGCCAAAGTCATATTCATAGCTAAAACGCTGTCCCTCGTCATAGATCACCTGGCTTAATTTGTAATTAACTTCATTAAGGGTTATCCGGTCTCCGTACTCATCATCCGCAGGATCCCCGTAGATAAATCCTTCGACCGTGAACATGTGCAGGTGAGAATCCTCCCAACCCATCACGATTTGAAGGATGTCGTGCAATTTGAGCAGGGTGGTATTACCCGGCACCAGTATACGCCGCCAGACGGGAGGATGGGTGTCATCCAGGGTGACTTTGATCTGGTAGATCTGGGTAGGTTTCTTAACCATGTTTATCATTCCATCTATTGATCATTGGCGAGGGTTATGCCTTCGTACTCCAACCACTCACGAATCCGTTGCTGTAAGCGCTCCTGTTTGAACCTGAACCAGCGCTCGCGCTCGACGGGATAATCCAAGAGCACATCTTTGAAGTATCGGAAAGCGCCACGCCCACCAATAGCGCGTTCCAGCCGCTCTTGCAAGCGCGGATTGAGCGCAGTGGTGATAAAGGCTTCCATGTCGTGGTAGCCCTCGTGAGAACTTTCCGATGGTATAGCGATGAAACGACTGCCAAAGCCTGCTTCGACCCGATCAGCGTCTTGTAATCCTTCACGCTGCCAGTCAGGAACGTGCTCTTCCTGAAATGCTGCTTCCCAATTCACAGTTTGGGTCTGCTGATCGTAATAAGATTCGTAGATTCTTTCCAATAAGCTGCGCTCTTCGTCGCTAACGCTTTTAATTTCACCGGTTTCTATGTCCAGGTAATATGAGATCATCTCGCTAGGGCTATCGAAAGCCATTTCGAGTTCGGACAGGTCGATTTTAAGTTGCCGCATGACAGCCTCAATATGGCGGCTCTGCCGGTCCCTCGTAGCCACACATCCCGGTGCGCGGTGAGTTTAACAGTGGCATCGGCTCGCCATAATCTTCATGCGGATGTTCTTCCACATGTTCGTCACAGAGATAGCCGCTTTTATCCTCTTCGTAAAGACATTCGATACATAACCATTTTGCCAGCTGGCCGCATTCCTGGCAGGCTGCCTCCGGCATCAAGTTGCGTGCCAGCAGGGCAATAGGATGTTTGGTAGTAGCATTTCCCTCCCGGAATCCCACCACTTTTATGTCGGTCTCAGACGTGGTGCCAAAGTCATAAAGATGACGCAGCACCAAGCCAGGTTCAAATGTTGAATTGGCCTTACGCGCCTTGCCCACATCCATACCGCCCCACCCGCCAATCGTGAACTTACTCAGGTGCCCACAGCACTCGAGCCAAATGGCGCGCAAGTACTTATCCAATGTGTCAAGGGAAGCCGAACCGGTCATTTCCAGGTCGAGCCAGAAGTCTTTGTTATAAGCATCCTGCACGCGCAGATGCCAGAGCGTTTCCATCGGACGACTGCTGGCTTCGGCAGCAACGAGCATTTCCTGCCGTTTGGGGCATATATCCAGGTGTTTGGCCACGCCGCGCTTGGTGATGACTTCACCGCAGTAGGCGCAGGTGCCAGGGTTTTCGGGTTTACGGGACATAGAATGGCTCCTGATCTTATGTTAGGGATAGCGCTGCTTTGATTTTGCGCTTAGCTGATTGCATGGGTTTGTTATGACAAACAAAGTGCGCCTTGAGCGGTCATTGTTTTATATGAACAATTGGAACAAGAGGAATACCTCGATGGTGAAATAGCTCGCCGTAGACTTCGAGGAAAGGGACCTTGCCGATAGATGCATAGACGTCTTGATCAGCTTTCGAACTACAGAACGCACCTTATTTATGAATGCCAGGATTTTATCATCTTTTTCATCCAAGAAACCTGATCAGCAGAGGTAGTAACAAAACTGTGAAGACATCGGCAAGATGAGGCGAAAATTTCCATCGAATATGATCTTGCGGATTACTTCAACGCCACGCCCGCGAATGCCAACTGCCACGTCTACTAGTTGGTGTTCATCCGTTGTTAAAATCCCAGTCGGAACTACTCAATTACAAATAAAAGAATATTTATCTAGCTTGGAGGATAAGTATATCTACTTTTCCAGTGAGGCAGACGGTGAGGCGCATCAGTTTGGGGATGAATATCGCATCGGATTAGATGTTGGTTATGCATGTCATTGTCTTCTCCGCTACGTTCCTTACGATGTAGCTATTGGAATTAAGGAAGGTCAGCATGTGGAAGGATATGGGACAATAAGTGATATCTGGTTAGCTTCAGTGTTTGTGCAAGTAGAGATAATTGTATATCCAGATTTGTTAATTGTCCGCTGAAAGGAGAACAACGAGTTTATATAAAAACATGGGCATTAATCCATTCTTACGAAATGACTGAAAGAAATCAGCCTAGAAGGCTATGTGGAAGAAAATCGCCTAGTATGAAGATGCTTAATAGTCCATATTGTTTTTCTTGAAAAGGTAAAAACTATCAGCAATTTGATGATTAGATTGTAAAATTTAGGACACACGCTCTTTTAGATAAGGAAAAATGGTAATTCCCAAATGACCCACATATATGGCGGGTGGAAATATCTCTATCCCAACCAGCACCAGGCGGAGAGGAAGGGATTTGAGCCCTCGTTCTCTTGCGGGAAACACGCTCTCCAGGCTTGCTGCATATCTGGTATACCATTCGTGGT
>CAZXPK010000159.1:2150-7508 GCA_964642565.1 uncultured Anaerolineaceae bacterium | reverse complement strand
CGCCCCCATTGTCTAGCGGCCCAGGACGCGGCCCTCTCAAGGCCGAAACACGAGTTCGAACCTCGTTGGGGGCACAATAAAATCGCCGGATATCCCGGCGATATTGGTCATCTGATAAAACTAATGTAAGCTGCGCACTGATGGTCCAAATAAACTGAATATTTCTCTTCCCTCCTGAACCTGTACAAATACTACTGAGTGACTATGCAGTTATGCGTTTGGCCTTTTCATATCAGTAGGGGATAGCCGCTTGTTCCACTTTTACCACTGCTGAAAGTCTACTGCGGCGACGATAAAGCCTATAATCCAAGCACCTTCAGTACTGGTAGCGAGCCCACCCATGGTAAGTACCAACCCCAAGGTAAAGACTGCGCCATGGCACATTGGTCCGATTGTCAAGTACCAATTTTCCAATTCTATGCACTGCTTGCATCCCCCTTTTGGTGAATGGCACTAATATAGTCAATGCATCATCAGATCACTTACAATGATAGACATAGAACTGTGCAACATCGTAGAATAGTTCGGGAGTTGGGATGCTTTGGAGATATGTTGCACACTCATAAACCGCGTCTGCACGAGAAATATCCAGAGTCTGGGGATCCCAACGCACCGTCTAGGGATAAAATACTTACCGGGCCTATGGCAGCTTCACTGCATCGGCACTAAACGACTTAATCCTATGAGGATGAAAGGGTCAATCTTAGAAAAAGCTAAGATTCATGCGGGTAGTGGAAATACTTATGACACGACAGGTTCGTCCATTACATGGCTCATAATATCTCTCCTGGCGGGAGTTCATGGAAAGCACAAGCGACTTTTTTTATCTATCAAGAAAATTTCCAGTTCGTTCTACCCATCAAAATAGATCGGATTGGAAATTAGGGCAGGTAACAGGGGCAAACCAGGCAGGAACCCCCTCAAGATTTCAATCCAGGCAAACCCGGTAGCTTCCATGGTATAAACCCCTCGCATCTCTCCATCTGATTCTGCTTTGATGAGAGGAGTATTCCCGCGTGCGGTCACCACCTGTACGACATCCCCAGCAAGCAAACCCCTGACCTTATATTCAATTTGCTTAACAATTGAAAATTCCACACTATCTCCCAGAATAGCGTCTCCAGCTCTCATCTCCAACGTGGGACCATTCGCACTATAGGTGATATAGGCATGACCAAGCTTTATTCCAGAAAGGATATCTGCCATGCTGGAAGACATGGCATAGACACATGTGGTCGGCCCACCAGGAAACAGAAGCAGCGAGTCGCGGTGATAATCGCTCCCTCCACAAATGGGGACCTTTTTACCAGAAATGAGCATGCTTTGCCACAATCCGATTGCCTGCAGGTTAGACCCGCGCATCGGACCATTCCAAATCTCAAGGCAGTCGAATGGGAGTGAATTCATATCAAAAAGGAATGGGCAAACGACATCACATGGGTGATTAATGCTAATAAATGCCCCGCGTGAACGGGCCGAGACGAAGCGTGCCTGCACTTCCTCAATCGTATTGGCAAGGAAGGGTTCATCATAAGGCTTGTCCACGCCCAGGAAGTTGGCATGTCCCTGGTAATGGGTCCATTCGAGCCCGGGTATCAGAGTAAGGTTGGAGTGTGGAGGCAAAGCCTCCGCTGAAACCATCTGGTTGTGGTCGGTGATGGCCAGGTAATCCAGGCCATTTTGCAGAGAATGCTGAGCCAATTCTTCAACCCGCAGGACACCGTCGGAGGCCAGGGTATGGGTGTGCAAATCCCCTTTAAATAGACGTAAATATTTCGAAGTGAACGACAGCTCATAGAGCACAGCCACGCCTTCCTCGGCTACTTTATAAGCCCCAACGATGATCTGCCATTCGCCAGGAGCCAGAGTGCAGGGATGGTAACCCGGCGTGGCACGGGTTTCACTAACGAAAATACTCGATTTATCAGAACCGGATGCGCCAACCTGCGTCCCATTGGGGGCGATCAAACCCAGATCGATGACATTGATCTCTTTGCGGGAGATAAAACTACCATGCTCAACCTGGGTTTCGCTTTCATGATGCCTTTTATAGTGATAGGTGAGAGAAAATGACTCGGTGGTAGCCGGCATGGTGAATGGGATGGTAAAGTAAGTTCCCTGCTTGCTGTGCTCGATGAATAATGGGATCTGCATTCGTGTTTCGTTAGGGTTGTGTTCCATAGGATTTTATATTGGCTTCAAATTGGCAGCCAGGAAACGCTGAATTTGCGCATTCCAAAAAAACCAATCGTGGAATCCATCTTCCTCGTGATACTCAACCTGAATACCCAGGGATTGGCAGGCTGCATAAAATTGGGTGTTGAGCGGGTACAGGTCATCCTGACGCCCGCAGGCGATATATAAATCAGGCAACTTCCCTGGATTAATTGCTGCCCGCTTTAACCAGACGGCCGGGTCATGCTCACTACCAGTCATTTTTTCCAAGTTTCCAAACAGATACTCGAATTCTCCCCGTCGTGGATCGTTGGGATAGGCCGTGATAAATGCAAGAGATAGTAGTCCCGAGAAGCTGGCGGCGGCTGAATATAATTCGGGATAGAGGAAGGCTGCCTTGAAGGCCCCATAGCCACCCATCGAATTGCCGGCGATGAGGGTATCTTCACGGCGAGGGGACAATCCAAAGACCTCCTTAAGATAACGCGGCAGCTCCTCCGTCAGGTACGTAAAATAATTCTGCCCATTGGGCTGGTCGGTATAAAAGCTACGACCTGCCGACGGCATGATGACCACTAAACCATATAATGTCGCGATCGATTCTATAGCCGTGTAACGCTGCCAGGCACTTCCATCGTCGCTGAGCCCATGCAAAAGGTAGAGTACTTTGCGCCTGGCAACTGCTACACCTGCTATTTTCCCTGGGTCAGGAAGGATAATATTCAGGGGCAGATTGACCTTTACAGTTTCGGGCACATGATCGATGCGTAAAAGCGCCATGAGGACCTTCCCTGGTTACTTGATTTCAGCCACAGCCGGCGTATAACTAACTTTTTCGAAGTTGATAAAGAAAGAGAAGGCAAAACTGATCACCATCAAAACGGGGGGGAATATGGTGAGCAGAAATCGGGCTGCTTGATCGGGCTGAGGACCGGGGTTCGTACCACTCTCATATTTGTACAGGATGAAAACCAAATAAAAAGCGACACTGGTGAACAAGCCATTCAACCGGTTCATAAATCCCAAAGCGTTAGAGATAATCCCTTCTCGCCGCAAGTTATGCTTTTGGGTGTCCTCATCCATGATTTTTGCACCAATCAAATCCATGGTAGTGATCACCCCGGCAAAACCGAAACCCACCAGGGCACTACAAATGATTCCACTGATCAGTGAATTAGCAAAATAGAGCGGAATAAAAGCGACCGCCAACGCTAATAAGGAAGCCCGCCACACAGGCATCAAGGAGTACTTTTTGACCCATCTTGCCCAAACAGCAACACAACCAATGGCAATCAGCAAGACCGCAGCCAAAAGAAATGTCGTCTCACTTCCTGAGAGGTTCAAGGCATATTTCACGAAAAAAGGCATCGATGCCAGTACAAGTGACATGGCGGCACTATAAAAGGCATTGGCAAATCCAGCAATCCAGAACTTCCTGTTAGTGAGCAAGGTTTTAATGCTGTCCCAAAGCTGGGGTTTCTGTTCATCCGTATTGACCTTTATTTCCTTACTGGTAAAGCTCATATAAAGAATAACTCCACCGCCGAGCAGTCCATACAGAATAGCGGTGAGGCTATATCCGAGGGCTTTGGTCACCATGGGCGTTAGGGCGATGCTGATGATCATAGCAACCAGCTGAAAAGCCTGCCGGAGAGCATTCGTGTTCGCCCGGCCTACGTCGTCACGGAAGAGCTCCGGGAAAAGGGCTCCGTAATTGGCATTGATGACCGAATCAAGCGTCCCGGTAAGCATGTAAAAGAGCATGCAGTAGACAACCAGGGAATTGCCTGCCAGAAACGCGAGAGGACTGTAAAAAGCAATGAAACCCAGAATCAATAATGGAGTCCCAATCACCAACCACGGGCGTCTGCGGCCCCAACGCGTGCGCGTTCGGTCGGAGAGAAAGCCATACACTGGATTATCCAGAGCATCAATAAAGGTGTAGATCAACAGCATAAGAGAAAACTGCACAGTCGTCATCCCTAATCCATCCACGTAGAAAATAAACGCAAAGGATTTCAGCATGTTGATCGGGATGGATGTGCCAAACATGCCAACGGCGTAATTAAAGGATTTCAAACGAGAATTGGACATGGCAAAGGCCTCCTTTGATGATAGGGATTACTTACTTGGGAAACTGGATTTGGTGATTGGTATTCAGGTATTATATAACAGAACCTGGGACGAGCATGTTCCCAACGATACGGGAAGTGTGTATGGACACAATAATCATTACTCCCCACTCGCCAGTATGGGATTGGTGAATCGCTGATTCTCAATCACACTTTGGGCAATTTCATAGCCCTTTGCGATTAAACCATCGGTATATTGAAAATCCCATATCGGGACGGGTAATTCCCCCGTGAGGCCGAAGTAGAGGATCGGAATTCCGCGAGCTTCTGCCAACGCCAGCTCGAGATCTAATTGTCTTTTTTCCACCGTGAAGATCAACCGGTCCAGAAACCCTCTGAACCCATCTCCTTCTCCAATTGTCTCCCGCGAATCGATTAAATCCAATGCCACGATCTGTGTAGCTCCGAGGTTGAGAGCTGGCTCGACCGGCAAATTACTCACCACTGCCCCATCCATCAGGTAGCGATCTTGTCTTCTCACTGGCATATACCAGGGTGGCAATGCGGTGGAAAGCAATAGCGCATCCAGGATTTTATCATCTGGATGTTCTCCATGTAAAATCGGTTTTCCAGTGTTTAGGTCCGCAGAGACGATAACCAGGTTCGGTCGTGTGATATCCATAAAACTCAATTCAGGAGTTAACCCCTGGTCAATAAAAAAAATTCTCAGACGGTGCGAAGGATCACTGGATGAACGGTTAAACATGGCGCGTACCGTAAGCCATATATAATTGGCTGGCAGTAGATCGGTAGCACCCGCACTGCGCCAGCCAGCAGCAAGCCGATCCAGGCTGTCTCTAGAAAACCCATTCAAAGCCAGAAAAGTGGCGTTCACCGCTCCAATCGAAGCACCGATTAAAAAATCGGGTTGGATACCCGCTTCTAGCAAGGCATACAAGGCTCCCACCTGTAATGCCCCGCGCGAGCCGCCTCCACTTAATGCAAGTGCTAATTTCTTATCCATAGAATATCACAAATACCAGGTGCATAAGTTCCTTGATCGATTTCAACCCCTATAGATTGCGGATGTAGGAACAGTATAACAAGGTAA
>CAZXPK010000159.1:0-2050 GCA_964642565.1 uncultured Anaerolineaceae bacterium | reverse complement strand
TTCAGCATCCCGCAGACTGCATCCATTAAATTAACCAGGGGTATCGCTTGAATTACCGCCTTTCCCACTTTGACATTACGGATAACCTCATCCAGGTGGGGGGTAATATCCTCGAAACCGTCTGAGCAGCCAGGGAAGCCGTGGCAAGGGATGATGCCTTTTGGAGTCAAAGCCCAACGGATGAACTGTCTACGTCCTGCCAGCTGCTCGCCGTAATGAATACTTGTATTTACAGTCTGATCCACGCCCATGAGCAGCACCCATCCTTCCTCATCAATGAGCCTTTGAATGGGGAGGAGTGGCTGGTGAATTGTTTGGGAATCCAGGATTGGTTTTGCATTGATGCCCGCAAAAGAAAGGATTGGGTGCATGGAGCGAAGCGCCTTGGGATAAGTACGCAAATTCTCAGACACCACTCCCATCATCGTGTCTGCCGGCATATCAGGACGGTAGATTTCAGCCATCCTGTTGTTATCTTTTCCACTTCCATAGGTAATGGCATTGTCAGGTGGGCCAACCTCCGGGGTAATCATCGTCTTATACGTGAAGACAGGCATGATGAGTGTATCGAAAGATGAACACAGTGCACCTAGCACAGTTTCGGCACCCCCATGAACTTCTCCAAAGGCGGAGAGTGAAGCGTGCACAATCACTGGTCGGGAGTGGTCAATATCCAGCGTTCGAAGCCCAGTGATTAGGTCACGAAAAGTCAACACTAGCGATTATTCCCCCTTCCAGGCTGCTTTGCGCTTCTCCACAAATGCCTTCATACCTTCTTTCTGGTCTTGTGAGGCAAAGAGCAGATAGAAAGCTCTACGCTCATCTGCCAGACCGTCACTTAAAAAGGATTCAAAAGCATGGTTGACCGCTTCTTTTCCCACGCGCACAGCCAGTGGGGCGCGGGCTGCAATCTCACCTGCCAGCTGTAGAGCTTCTGCCAGGTAGCGCTCGACGGGCACCACCCGGTTGATAAGACCAAAATGCCGTGCTTCTTCAGCGGTTAAGGTGCGATTGTTGAGAACTATTTCCATAGCCAGGGCTTTGCCCACAGCGCGGGTCAGACGCTGCGTACCTCCAGCGCCAGGGATCACGCCAATGTTGATCTCCGGCTGACCAAAGCGGGCTGTTTCAGAGGCAATGATCATATCACAAGCCATCGCCAGCTCATTACCTCCCCCTAGGCACCAACCCGATACCGCAGCAATGACTGGCTTATGGATGCCTCGAATACGGTCAAATTGGGGGATATGACTACGGGTAAGCATGTGCACCGCAGTTGCATCTGCCATTTCTCTGATATCCGCACCGGCGGCAAATGCCTGGTCGTCGCCGGTGATGACCATCGCACCTACCCCAGGGTCATTATCGAAGGTTTCCAGGGCTTCGGCTAACTCATGCAAAACGGTGCTGTTGAGCGCATTCCGCACTTTGGGACGGTTGATCCGCACAAGCCCGACCTGTTCATGGATCTCGATCAGAATGGTTTCATATGTTTTGGACATAACCCCTCGCCTATCGAGAAGATAAGTTAAAAATCATTTCGGAATCTTGATTGTTAAAATTATACGTCTTAATAGAGACTCACATGTCAATTATGGGAGATAGCTCCCGCAGATGTTGATCGGAGTAATCCAACTGCAGCTCCACCCACCACTGTAGGGTGTGCACACCCCACCATGGATGTCTGGCTGTGCGGCTCCAGGCTGCAGGGGGTAATTTACGCAACCAATTAAGCTCCTGCTTGCGTAAATTAACGAAATCTTCCATGATGACCAAGGCGTGTTCTTCTGATCTATAATGTTTGGCCATCCAGGCATCATCATCGAAGACTGGCACCAAAGGCGCCTCCTCATCCAAGATACGGCGCAATTGAGTAGCGAATACCTGAGCTTCAAGCTCCTGTAGATGAACCAGGGTGTAATGGGGGGTATGGGAATGTTGACCGAAGGGTAGATGCCAGGCATTGGAGGGTATGCCGGCTACAATTGGGGAAATTTTAATTACCACACCCTCCAAAGCTGACAGCAAATCCTCTCGATAAGCCACGATT
>CAZXPK010000158.1:0-7910 GCA_964642565.1 uncultured Anaerolineaceae bacterium | reverse complement strand
ACGGGACCATCATGGAGAATATCCGTTATGGTCGCTCGAATGCCACCGATGAAGACGTCATCAAAGCTGCCAAGGCGGCGCGGGTGGACCATTTTGTCCGCACCTTACCAGAAGGCTACAATATGGTGATCAACGAAGAGACATCCAACATATCCCAGGGACAAATGCAATTGATGACCATCGCCCGAGCGTTCCTGGCAAATCCCAAAATGCTCATTCTGGACGAAGCCACCAGTTCAGTAGATACCCACACCGAGGTGCTCATCCAAAAAGCCATGGATACCCTGATGAAGGGCCGCACCAGCTTTATCATTGCCCACCGTCTGTCCACTATCCGTAACGCGGACTGGATCTTGGTGATGAGGGACGGCGACATTGTGGAGCAAGGCAGGCATGCAAAGCTGCTGGCAAAGAATGGTTTCTACGCCGAGCTATACAACAGCCAGTTTGAAGGTAAAGAAATATAACCAAATAGGATTCAATACTTCATAGTATTAATAATCCAGCCCCCCCTGTTTCCTTCTAGAAGAAGAGAGGGGCTGGCTCCCTTTTTTCAATGAAATTCACCAAGGATTTTAGCAATGGAAACAGATAAGAAGATACAAATGAGACACCTCGGAAAAACTGACATATTAGTCACCCCGATTGAACTAGGAGTGATGGAATTTGCTGGTGGTGGAGGACTTATCGGGCTCATGTTCCCGGTCATTGCGCAGGAGGAAAAGAACGCCATCATCAAAGCCACCCTGGACGGTGGATTTAACTGGTTCGATACAGCAGAAATGTACGGTGCCGGAGTATCCGAGCGATCCCTGGCGACCGGCTTGAAAGCGGCAGGGAAGTCGGATAAGAATGTCATCATAGCGACAAAATGGCAGCCTGTTTTACGAACGGCTAGCAACATCCCACGCACGATCAAAGATCGCCTGCAATTCCTGGATGGATTCAGCATAGCAAATTATATGGTCCACCAGCCATACAGCTTCTCCTCACCGGAGGCCGAGATGAATGCCATGACCGACCTGGTTGAGGCAGGCAAAATCCGCTCGGTGGGAGTCAGTAACTTCAACCCGAGGCGTATGCGGCGGGCGCATACTGCACTGGCAAAAAGAGGCCTGCCACTGGCGGTAAACCAGGTCAAGTACAGTTTATTGAGCCGCGAGATCGAGACGAATGGTGTGTTGCAGACGGCTAAGGAACTGGGCGTGACGATCATCGCTTACACACCTTTGGCACGCGGCCTGTTGAGTGGTAAATACCACAAGAATCCGGAGCTCCTGAGCCGAATGTCAGGCTGGCGCAGGGCTAGCATGCAGCGCAACCTCGAGCGCTGTCGCCCGCTTATCAATGCCATGGAAGAGATTGCGACTAAATATGATGCCACCATCGCCCAGGTGGCATTGAATTGGTTGATCAACTTTAATGGGGAAATTGTGGTTACCATTCCGGCTGCGACCAAGGTGTGTCAGGCCGAAGAAAATGCGGGTGCAATGAAATTTCGGCTCTCCGATGATGAAATGGCTCGGTTGGATGATGTGTCGTGCAAGTTGTAAGTTTACCTGCATGCGTCGATGGTAACACTTTCAATAGAGATATCCACCTCTCCCTACCCCAGCTCAATACTCTGGGAGAGAGCTTGGATGTAAGCGGGAACATCAGACTGGTTGAGTATGCCAGCCAGATTGCTCGATAGATATTCAGGTTTCTTATGCAATGTCTGAGTAGCACATCGCCAGGGCACTATGATTGTGTACAATATCATAAATGACAATTGTCATAAATCCGAAAATGACAAATGGTATTTGAAATGGATACCCATTCGGTGCTATGATGATATTGCACAACCGAATAAGCCGGAGCAATCTGAAGAATAATAAACTGGCAAGAATCTAGCATAGCTAGACAGCTGGGCAGGCTGATAATAGAATGCCAGATAAAACCCGCTGTTATGCGGGAAGAAGGATTGCTCCGGCGTTTTTGTTCTATAATATCCCTATGACCCCAGATTACGAGACCTACCTTTCCCCTTACACCTGGCGCTATGGCAGTCATGAGATGCGTCAGATTTGGAGTGAAGTCTACAAACGTAAGCTTTGGCGTATGCTTTGGGTCGCCCTGGCTGAGGTGCAAGCCGAGTTTGATTTGGTGAAGGTGGATCAGGTGGCTGATTTACGCGTGCATATGGGATTGGTGGATATGCCGCGTGCCCTTGAGATTGAAGCTGAGATCCATCATGACCTAATGGCTGAGCTGAAGGTTTTCGCAGAGCAATGCCCGCTGGGTGGGGGTATCCTGCACCTGGGTGCAACCTCGATGGATATCGAAGATAATGCCGACGTGCTGCGTCAGCGAGAATCACTCGGCCTGGTTTTGAGTGCATTGCGTGAGCTGCTCTTGATATTTGTAGAAAAAGTTGAAACCTGGGCAGATTTACCTTTGATTGCCTTCACCCACCTGCAACCAGCCGAGCCTTCCACATTGGGCTATCGGTTGGCAGGCTATGCCCAAGACCTGTTCATGGATTGGCAAACACTTCAGGCTCCATGGAGAGAGCTCCGGGGAAAAGGCTTCAAAGGAGCAGCAGGAACGGGAGCGTCATATGCGGAGCTCATTGGTGTTGACAACCTGGTTGAATTCGAAACTCATCTTTCACAACGGCTGGACTTGCCATTCTTCCCAGTGGCAACCCAGGTTTACCCGCGCAAACAGGATTATATGCTGCTCAGTCAACTTGCTGGTTTAGGGGCTTCATTATATAAATTCGCTTTCGACCTGCGCGTGCTACAATCTACCCCCATCGGGGAACTAAACGAACCATTTGCCAAGCAGCAGGTGGGTTCATCGGCCATGCCGTTCAAGCGTAACCCGATCAATGCCGAGAAGATCGACTCACTGGCGCGTTTGCTGGCGCAGATGCCACGCACAGCCTGGGACAACGCAGCTAACTCACTCCTGGAGCGCACGCTGGATGACTCAGCCAACCGCCGCAGCATGCTGCCAGAATCATTCCTGATCTGCGACGAGCTGTTGCTCACCAGCAAACGCATAATGAAAGGATTGCAGGTGAACGAGAGAGCCATCAAACACAACCTGGAAACATATGCTCCCTTCGCGGCAGTCGAACGCGTGCTCATGGCATTGGGCAAAGCCGGAGCTGACCGCCAGGTGATGCATGAGTACCTGCGCGAGCATTCTCTGACTGCCTGGTCAGCGGTTCAATCCGGAAATCCCAACCCCCTGGCTGAGTTGATCAGCCATGACCCGGAAATAACCCACTACCTGCCAGTGGATGAACTGTGTCATTTTATGGATGCCACCCATTACCTGGGGGATGCACCTCAGCGTGCCCGCCAGATAGCTGTAACCATTCGGAACAGATTAGCGAGTTGAACTGCCCTGGGACCGAAATTATTCCCCTGGTATTAGATGATCATACCCTCACATTAGCATAACTCAGAGTATTTAGCTTTAATGTTTGACCCGAATGGTCGTATTGCGTTCTGGACCAACCGACACGATCGATACCCGCGTTTCCACCAGATCCTCGATCCGATGCACGTATTCCTGTGCTTGAGGAGGAAGTTCATCGAATTGACGCACATCCTTGGTGGATTGCATCCATCCGTCCATCTCGATGTACTCCGGCTCATAGCCTTCCAGCCAGCGCGCATCTCCTTCCCAATAATGGGCAAGGTTACCTTTATGTCCGCGTGGATGGTAGCCTACCCCTATCTTGACTTTTGGAAGGCTATCGAGAACATCCAGTTTGGTCAGGGCAATCTCAGTGAAACCATTCAGCTGAGCAGTGAAGGAAACCAGGTCGGCATCAAACCAGCCACAGCGGCGCGGTCTTCCAGTTACCGTGCCGAACTCCTTGCCTTCATTTTGGAGTATTACTCCAGAATCATCCAATAACTCGGTAGGCATGGGTCCACGACCTACACGAGTGGTGTATGCCTTGACAACCCCAATCACGCGGTTGATCCAGCGTGGTGCAATCCCCAACCCGGCCGTCACTCCACCGGATACGGTAGTTGAAGCCGTACAAAAGGGGTACGTTCCCCAGGTATTATCCAGGAGTGAGCCCTGAGCGCCTTCCAGTAGAATATTTGCATTATCCTTGAGTGCTTTCTGCACCAGCCCAAATGGCTCACGCACCATGTTCTGAACCTGAGTGTATTGTTCTAGCTTTTCCTCCAGGACGGCTTGAAAGTCCAGGGGTTGTTGATCGAAAGCTTTGAAGATGGCATTTTTTACCTGTATCTGGATATTAAGCTTCTCACGAAAGACAGCTTGATTTTGCATATCCACCAGCCGGATGCCATTGTAGCTGACTTTATCGGCATACACCGGTCCCATGCCGCGTTTGGTGGTACCAGTGCTGGCATCACCCTTTGCCAGCTCGTAGATCGCTTCCACCATTGGGTGGTAGGGCATCACCACATGGCAACGAGGTGAGATCCACAAGCGATCACTCAGGTGGATACCAGCATCCTTGATCATGTGAAGCTCGCTGATCAAAGTCGAAAGGTTGACCACTACACCTGGTCCGATGATGCAGGTTGTTTTGGGGTTGGAAAAACCGTTGGGCGTCAGACGGAGCTTGAACGTCCCATAGTCGTTTATTACCGTGTGGCCAGCATTATCACCCCCATTAAATCGGGCGGTGATGTCGGCATCCTGAGAAAGCAAATCGACGACTTTTCCTTTAGCTTCATCCCCCCACTGCGCTCCAATGACCATGGTAACGCTCATGAACCTACCCTCCAATCCTAAAAAATGATCCGATGGCTTAATTGTACTCTTCTACAACATGAACGTAACAGCGATTTTTGGGGTGATTAGCGGATATAATCAATTTCTGTGACCGTAATCGAGGATTCTGCAAACCAGCAAATTGCCCGTTCTGCAAGTAAGGTGTTGGTCGCCTTGTTGCTGAGCAACCTGACCAATCTGGTCAGCCTGATCCTGAATGCCACCACGTTTGGTACGCAGGCTGATATGGATGCCTTCCTGGCTGCTAATCGGGTCTCAGAGACGTTGTTCGTGCTCATGGCGGGCGGTGCACTTGGGTCAGCCTTCATCCCCACTTTCACCGGATTGTTGACCAAAGGTAAGCGCAATCCGGCTTGGAGGCTGGCTTCTGCGATCGCCAACCTGGTGTTGGTCATCTTGATCCTGGCAGCCATTTTCGCGGCGATCTTTGCTCAACCATTGGTGCATTATGTGTTGGCGCCTGGCTTTGCCAAAGATCCCGGCCAGGAAGCTCTGACGGTTAACTTGCTGCGCATCATGCTACCTTCAGCGGTAATCTTCGGGTTGAGTGGCTTGGTGATGGGCATTTTAAACTCGCACCAGGTGTTTTTCATCCCAGCGCTAACCCCTGCCATGTACCGCCTGGGGATGATATTTGGTGTGTTATTTCTCACCCCGACAATGGGCATCTTCGGGCTAGCGTGGGGAGTTGTGATAGGAGCCTGTCTGCACCTGGTGTTGCAACTACCCAGCTTGATGCGCTTGAAAGGCAGTTACTTCCCAACCTTTGGATTGAAAATACCAGATGTACGTCAGGTGGGCTTGTTGATGCTGCCCAGGGTGTTTGGCGTGGCGGTGGTGCAGCTCAACTTTTGGGTCAACACTAGATTGGCATCACAAATGAGTGAAGGTAGTGTGACGGGTATTAGCTGGGGACTCACCATGATGTTAATGCCTCAAGCGATCATTGCCCAATCGGTGGCAATGGCGGCTTTGCCCACGCTTTCATCACAATATACGCTTGAGAAGCTGGATGACTTGCGGAACACACTCGCAACCAGCTTACGGGGCATCTTGCTGCTAGCGATTCCTGCCTCTTTAGGCATGATCCTGTTACGGCAGCCGATCGTGGCCCTTATGTTGCAATATGGCAAGTTCACCGAGGCTTCCACCCAATTAATTTCCTGGGCATTGTTATGGTACTCGGCTGGGCTGGTGGGGCACTGCGTGGTGGAAATCCTGGCACGGGCGTTTTATGCCATGCATGACACGAAGACACCGGTGCTGGTGGGGGCGGTGGCGATGGGTTTGAACATAGCTTTCAGCCTGCTCTTCTCCAGATGGTTTGCCCGTATCGGTTGGATGCCTCTTGGCGGGTTAGCGCTGGCGAATTCTTTTGCAACAGGGCTGGAGGCTGCCAGCTTATGGATATTTATGCGTCGTAGGCTGGGTGGGCTGGAGGGGCAACGTGTCCTGAAGGGTACCAGCCAGGCGTTTATAGCAACAATGGCCATGGTCTTGGCGCTTTGGGGTTGGTTGGTATTGACCAATGAGCGCCATGCCTGGCTTGTGGGTGGGGGTGGGGTACTGTTGGGTGGCGCAGTCTATGGAATAGGTGTGTTGGTCTTAAAAGTTCCAGAGGTGCAATCGGTTCTCAATCTGCTGAAACGCAGGCTCAAACCAGTCTATAAATAGAATGCTACCCGAGCTTATCCACGCACATCACAGCCGCTACCTGGAAGACATTCCTTTTTGGAGTAGACTTGCTGCTCAGTCTGGTGATCCGGTCCTTGAATTGGGTTGTGGTACCGGCAGGGTGCTCCTTCCGCTGGCGCAGGCAGGATACCACACCATTGGTTTGGATCATAACCTGTCGATGCTAAAGTTCTTAAATGCACGTATTGGACCTCAAACGCAGCCTGCACCTATGCTCTGTGCATCTGACATCAGCAGGTTTACTCTTGCAGAACATTTTCCACTGGTTATCCTGCCGTGCAATACCTTCAGCACATTGGACGAGGATCATCGCAAGGCATGTTTGGGTTGCATACGTAGGCACTTAAGGTCAGGAGGGATCTTCGCCGTCAGTGTGCCAAACCCGCAAATATTACTGAGGTCACCGGCCCGGTCAGCAGCGGAAGTCGAAGATGAGTTTATTCATCCTCAGACCGGCAACCCGGTACAAGTGACCAGCTCCTGGCGGCGTACGAAACACACTTTCAATGTGACCTGGATCTATGACCATTTACTTCCAGATGGCACGGTCGAACGAATGACGGTTGAGACCGCCCACCAAATGATTCCAGCGGATGCATACCTAGAAGATATACGAGGTGCAGGGCTAATCGTAACAGAGATTTACGGAGATTTTGACCGCTCCGGATACACAGCCAACTCGCCTCACATGATTATCCTGGCAACAGCCTGATATTATTAACATTCCCAGATAAGTTTCTTGCACAATTCATATACAACGTTTGCACCTCTCTGATATTGGTGGTGTATTATTCAACCATCAAAAAGATCAATATTAAGGAGATGATTTTATGACTTTCTATGTTACCCCTTACCATCGAATGGCTGCCATGCGCAATGCAATGAATCATTGGTTTGAAGATTCCGTGGCTAATCGCACACCCAACGAGCGTGAGATGCTTCTGGCTGTGGATGTAAAAGCAAGTGATGAATCGTATGACATTACTGCCCTGGTACCCGGATTAGATGCAGATGACCTGGACATCGAGGTCTTGAACAACACGGTTACAATCCGCGGTGAGTTCAAAGCCAGTGATGAGGACCAAACGAAATATATGGTTTGTGAATTACCCAGTGGTCGATTCAGCCGTGTAATCACTCTACCATCTGCAACTGATGCCAGCAAGGTCGAAGCCTCGATCAAGAATGGTGTACTTTTCCTGCATATCCCAAAAGCAGAAGAGGACCGACCCAAAGCGATTAAAGTAAAAAGCAATTAATTGACCCGCCGAAATTCCAGAGACCTTCCTCTCAAAAGGTGCAGTATCACAGTAAGTTTTGTGAGTTATTCTGCGCCTTTTTTTACTACTTAAATACTGTAAATTTATATGCGCTCCAATATCATGGAATTTGGGATGGAGATCATTATAAATTAATTGAATTATAAAAAACAATTCGAT
>CAZXPK010000157.1:0-7942 GCA_964642565.1 uncultured Anaerolineaceae bacterium | reverse complement strand
ACCGCCTCCGGGTGACGGCTGAGGAAATCCCGGGCGTAGCGGTCCATTTCGCGGGTGAGCATGATCCGCGCTACCTTGTTTCCCTCGAACGTTCGGATCTTCCTGACCTGGTCGAAGTCGTAGCTCATCTGCGTCACGAGCGCCACGGCTTTTTCGTCCTTTATAATAGCGTCTGGGCGCTGCGATTCCATCGCCCGGTGGTAGAGCGGAATGAGCAACGTTTCAGGCACGCCGCTAAAATTTGGATTGACATTCTCTGACATATACGTCTCCAATCTCCTGAATCAACCTTGCCGCCCATCAATTAGTATACGGAAAAATTCAGTATATAGCCTGATTGGTGATATATACAGAATTATTACATTGTAATATAACTCTCTCAGCAAATCCGCAACACGCGTGCTGAAATGATTATATATACGCATATTCCTGCACGTAATAAAGATGCAGCATAAGAAACGGAGAACCACCCCAAAAAACTCAGGATCGGACGAAATTTCGGACAGGCCTCAGGAAAGGCCATTTTGAAAGGTTCTAGCATTGAAATTTAGGTGTATTGGAGATTGCCACGCCGCAAGAAGAGTGCTTGCAGCTCGCATATCGCTCAACAACCATGCGCGATACGGGATGACAATGTTCATAACTGTTGTCAGATCTTTTGTCCGAAGGTCAGTAATATGTGCTTGCATTTCCAAAATTGTTTCAAGTTTCGGCTCCATCAACACTACGAAAGGATAAAAAAATCTGAGAATCTTCTTGAATATCATTGCAGTTTTGTTAATCCTGGTAGGTATAGTCTGGTTCTTACAAGGGATCAATATCATCCCTGGCAGTATGATGACCGGTCAGAGTCAGTGGGCGATCTATGGTGGTATGGCGGCCGTTGCAGGGATTGGGTTAGCTGTGTTTGCCAACCGGAAGAAAGCTTCCTCACCCAAAAAATGAGATTTATCGTGGCTAACAACTTGACGCGCCGTTCATTTGGGGTATAGTTCGTACAGCTTTCGTCAAGAGCTTTATTATGCCACTCGAAGTTAACTCTCTTTCACTGCCACATCGCTTTCATTGCCACGTCAATGAAGAATCGAATGTAGGAGGTCATCCATAAATCCGCATCCCGCAGATACACCACCCCAAGGCTCGTTTAGCTCCCGTCTCTACGAATCTGAAAATGACTTGCTGCAGATGCAGGGTTTGCTGATGGAGGGGCGTTCACACAGCGATGACTGGCACTATCCACATGTCGGTGACTTGAACTTTTGGTTCTTTATGGTGGTTTGTCATCTCATTCCGCAAGAATTCATTCGCGTCTGGCACGATGCTTCGGGTAAGCTGGCTGGCTACGCGATCTTGGGGGAAGACCCGTCCTTTGACTGCCAGGTGCTGCCGGAGTATGAATGGTGCGGAATTGAGCTGGAGGCCATAACCTGGGCGGAAACCCACCGGACCGAGCTCAGAAAGCATGACGCGGAGCATTGGAGCGGCAATTTTGTCTCCGGTGCCCGGCAGGACAATGCAAAACGCAGATCATTCCTGGAGCAGCACGGGTTCCGAATCGGCGGTGAGTTCTCTGAGGTTAATTTGATGTGCTCTTTGGATAGGCTGATACCCGAACCTGTGGTGCCTCCTGGCTGTGAGGTCCGCTCCTTCGCTGAGGTGGGCGAAATCTCAAACCGTGCCGCGGCGCATCGAGAGGTATGGCAACCGTATACCGTCGGGAATGTCAGCGACGAAGATTACACGGGCTTTATGCGCCTGCCCGGCTATGACCGGGAGCTCGATGTGGTGGCTATCGCACCGGATGGCGTCATCGCGGCGTACGTCAATGGTTGGATCGATCCAGTCAACCGGATCGGTGATTTTGGTCCGGTGGGGGCGCGCCCGGGATATCGCCGGCAGGGATTGACGCAGGCGGTGCTGCTGGAATGTTTACGCCGGATGAAGCGACTTGGGATGAACCGTGTCAGCGTCTCCACTGGCGTTGCGAACGTGCCTGCCCTCCGCCTCTACGAATCGGTTGGCTTTAAGATCGAAAACAAATATCTCGAATACGTGAAACCGGCATGAGGGAAATACCAATACCTTTATCAGGAACTTTTCAGGCGGGCAATATTTAGAGAATTCTAATAAATACGAGTAAAATTGACTAATTACTTGACGAACTGTCCCTGATGGGTATAGTATATACAGTTTTATCAGGAATGATCGGTTTGCCTATGGCAAGGTTCCCGAAAATGACCCGATAAACCCTACGTCTATCAGGAGGATAGTTATGGCGTTCATCAAGACAGTTTCAGAGGAACAGGCAGAAGGCCTGGTTCAAGATCTATATCAAGCTGAAAAGAAAAACAATGGCTATGTACCCAATTACACCAAAGCTTTGAGTTTGCACCCTGAGGCTTATGACGCCTGGAAGAAACTCATTGGTGCGATACGGTCCAAAATGAGAATGCGTCGCTATGAGCTGGTGACTTTTGCCACAGCCATGGCACTCAACTGCACCTATTGAATGCTTGCACACGGAGCGTTGCTCCGTAAGAATTTCTTTAGTGCAGATGAGCTGGCAGCCATGGTCAAAGATTTCCGCAACGCAGGCTTATCCCCTGAGGAAGTCGCAATCATGTCTTTTGCTCAGAAGGTTACCACCCAGGCAGCTCAAATCAACGAAGATGATGTGGATGAATTACGTGGATACGGCCTTTCTGATGAAGAAATCCTGGATGTGGTCCTTGCATGTACCGCCCGCAATTTCTTTAGCAAGACCCTCGATGCATTAGGTGCAGTCCCTGACGAGGTTTATTTGGAATTCGAACCCGAGCTGCTTCAGCTGCTGACCCCGGGGCGTCCGTTTCCGAAGAAATGATTGCGAGCAGTGGAAAATATCAGGCTGGGTGATCACAGCTCGACCCAGGCTGGGTAGGCGCAGCTTGCTACCTGCACATTTTGCTCCGTCATCTCTAAAAGACCAGCTTCAACTACCGTCTCCTGTCATTAGGTGCGAGGAGCATTTCCCGGCAAGCGCAGTGAAGCAAGCGACATTGTGTCCACTAAATCGGGTAAGACCCACACCTCTCCCAAATCGACTATCATTTGGTGGAGCGGGGAGGGGGCATAATGCGTGTCTGGTTCCTATATCCAGCTTGCTGGCGATAAAAAACTTCTCGCCCATATCCTCAGGCGGGAAGCGCATCACAATGGTCTGCCAGACTAATCCTTTTTCATGAAGGTGAAATAGCCAAAACCGATTGCCAGCAGCAAATAGATCACCACATTTAACCAGACGAGCGCATTATGCGTACCGGCAAGTGCGTCATACACAGCAACCACGAATCCCAGCACCATAGCGGTGAAGAACCCTGCCTGGACTCCCTTTGAGGCTGTGTTCCTGGTAAGCCAGGCCAGGAATGCGTAACCCAGTAATGCCGCACCTAAGTAACGAGCAACGAATACCCCCACCCCTTCCAGCGAGTTTCCATAGAGATTTATCGTTGCTACCGGCGCCAGGATGAATCCCAGCCCGAAAATAAACGCCACAATCGCGGTGACTATCATTAATGTGTTAAGTTTCATACAAGTTTCTCCTTTGGTTAATGATTTGATTTTCGAAAGAATAATACTTTGCACTCTGATGGGAGCTTGACGATAATTCCAGCCTCCTCCCCATCGATCTACAACAGCAATATTATCTAAGATGCTCCTTTCTCCCCAATATATGGTTCAATTCGCCGAGAAAATCGAGGTTATGGATATTGGATTATGATGACCCACCTCATTCAAGGGTTATGCCATTAATAACACTCATGAAGTAAAAAAGGTGTACGATCATTCGGGAGTGGGGTGGGTTTGATAGATCACTTCTTCTCTTCATTCTAAATCAGTAGGCTTTGTGCCCTGGTGGGCGGAAGGGCGCTATCCTGCAGTGTCTTCGCGTTTTCACTGCTTTGCGCACTTTATGGATACATTACCGGTCAGCACTACCCGTGATTCGGAATCGATGTTGGTGCACGCCATACCTATAAGGGTATAATTGCAACCATTGAAACCTTTTTTTGGTGAGAAAGGACCAATTTATGCTCACACTATACGAAGAACTCCAGCTGCTCTCAATTCATGCGGATAAAGGTATTTTCATCGGGTCTGCCCTCGATCGATTGAAGCCGGGGTTGGTTGGGGCGATCCTGGCTGAGCTGGCATTAGCCGGAAAAATCTGCCTTTCCAACAACCGACGTCTTCAGCTGGTGGACGACAGTCTTACCGATGATCCTGTCCTCGATTGCGCCATTGCCGACCTGAAAAATCCTGAGAAGGAGCGTAAGTTCGGCTATTGGATCAATACTCTTAGCCAAAAACCGGAAAAACTCCGCAAGAAAATCACCGCCGGTCTGGTTCAAAAAGGCTTGTTGATGCAGGAGGACGACAACCTCGTCTGGGTGATCCCCTCACCTCTCCATCCAGAGATTAAAGCCTCCACGAAGTACGCGGTGATCCAACATCTGCGCAGCATCGTTCTTGCCAAAGAAGATGCTCATCCGCGTGAAATCGCATTTCTCAGCCTGGTAAGTGCCTGTGGGCTGCTGGACCTGGTATTTTTACGTGATGAACGCAAGGCTGCCAGCCAATATATCAATGAGCTGGTCGTCTATGAAGCCATGAAGGATCCCAACCTCGAAACTATCCAGGAGATTGACTCCGCCATCGCCTCAGTGATTGAGGAGGATTAGCCCAATCGCCTGGAGCCGGTGCGGGTGCAGCTGAATCGGTTGACCCATATTGGATGAGCTGATTGCCTGCCCGAGAGCGTAAATCCCCAGACCTCATAGGTGCCCATGGCCGGTGAGGTCTTTTGTTATCGCCCAGTCTGCCGGATCGAGCTAATAGGCAGGCATCGTTCACCAACCGCTTGACTTGCCATCCCAATGCGGTATATTAGATTTATATACGCTCTGACCGGATCACTACCGGCCATGAGCAAGATAATCAACGTTATATAAAAGTGGAGGAATAGCATGTTACCTTTCTATGAAGCTCTCGTGGACAGGTTCCATGAACTGCATGGTGAGATTGAGCACGCTTTGGAAGTCCTTCCTTCCGAAGCACTGGACTGGAAGCCCGGTCCGGAGATGAACTCGGTGAGTGTGATCATTGTCCATCTCACCAGCGCTGAGCGTTTTTTGATTGGGGACGTGATCATGTCTGAGCCATCCCATCGCGACCGGGAGGCTGAATTCAGGGTTGCAGGAATGAGCAAAGAAGACCTGATCCGTCGTCTGACCGAGACGGAAAAGTACATCCGATCGGCATTTGAGAAATTGAGCCTGGCAGACCTGGAAACACAGCGTACTCACCCGCGCCATGGCAACCAGGTCAGTGTTGCCTGGGCATTATTATATGCTCTGGAACATACCGGCACTCACGATGGGCACATCCAGATCACCGTCCAGATGTGGCATCAAAGGTCAGTGAGGGAGGGTTGAAGCGGTAGTGAACCGCTAACCGTCATCGAGGGATTCTTACCCCGAAACGTCGCGGTTCCTTTTGCGGGCGATGAAGAAGCCCGGGTTTTCCGGGCTCGAAGCATCTATAAAAGGGTTGCGGTTGTCAAGGGGAAAATAGAACTTTACTAATAGTATATTACTTAGCAGGCTCAACCGGACTTGCCGGAAGTACCTAATCGCCACTGCTTAATGTGGCAAGAGCATGTCCATCAGGCGTTTCGCAATCAATCTTCGATTCTCATTGAGCCAGCTTTGGGCACGCACTTACGCCTGTTTGGGCAAGTGGGGGGTGGGTTCTCGGTAAGGTTCACCTTTTTTGAGCATCCAGAATACAGCTTCTGTCAGGTGTCTGCCAACTGCACCATTTGGTTAAGTGCTTGACGAACTTTTGGATTGGGGTATAGTATGCATGCGTGCCTGCACGGATCATACACCTGACAAGTGGAGGATACCCCATGGATGCCTATTCGATGACCTACGAGGTCCGCTGGACCGACATTGACGCCAACCGGCACGTCCGCTACTCCGCCTACATCGATGCTGCTGCTGAGCTGCGCTACCGCTTCTTCACCCAGCACAACCTTCCGCCTGAAGCTTTCGACAATCTCGGGGTGGGTCCCGTCTACACCTCCCTCACCGCCAACTTTTTCCGCGAAGTCCGCCTAGGTGAAACCCTCACCATCACATACCTGCTCACTGGCCTATCCCCCCAGGGCATCCGATGGAAAGTGCAGCACGACTTCCTCAAAGCCAATGGCAAGAAGGCTGTCACCGTATCTTTGGAAGGCACCATCCTCAACCTCACCACCCGTCAGCCCACCATGCCCACCCCAGAGATCATGGCCGTTTTCCAGCAAGTCCCGCGCAGTACTGACTTCCAGGTCCTGTCAGAGAGCCGGTGGTTTAAAAATCCAGCCGTTAGCAATTAACGTTTAGCATTTAGCTTTTACATGATAGATAAAAGATATTCACTACAGAAAGCACTGAGATCACAAAGGTATCTGATTATTATTTACGTTTCTCAGCGCTATCCGCGCATTGGGGCGCTGGAGGGCACTCACTTTTGCACCTTTTTGTGCACCCTGGAGCGCGTTTTTTGCGCCCTGCTCTGCGGTAAGATTATGTGTTGTTTGAAACAGGATGCATCATATGGAGTGATTTAAAATGGCAGATCGAAAAACGAAGCCTGTAGCGCAAGACGCTTACAACGATTTAGCAGAAGCATATGCTGCCCTCGTGGATACCAAGCCTCACAATGCTTATTATGAGCGCCCGGCCACGTTATCATTATTGCCGGACGTGAATGGCAGGCATGTCCTGGATGCAGGCTGTGGACCTGGCGCATATGCCGAATGGCTGGTTGCCCATGGTGCCCGGGTGGTGGCATTCGACGCCAATAAGAAGATGGTCAGACTGGCATGCCAGCGATTGGGTGACAAAGCTCAGGTGCTGCTGGCGGACCTTGAAAGCCCCCTGGATTTCCTTTCCAATGCCTCATTTGATATTATCGTTGCTCCGCTGGTCATGGATTACGTGAAGGATTGGGAGCCACCCTTCAGGGAGTTCCACCGGGTGCTGAAAACAGGAGGCTGTCTAGTCTTCTCGATGGAGCATCCGTATGGGAAGTTTTATATTCACCGGGAGACAGGTAATTACTTCAATGTGGAGCTGGTGGAATATACATGGAGGGGGTTTGGAAAGCCCGTGATTGTGCCTTCATACCGGCGACCGCTGAGTGGGGTGATCAACCCTCTGTTGAAGGCTGGATTTACGCTCGATCAGATCCTGGAGCCGCTCCCTACACAGGAATTCAGGTTGGTGGACCCTGAGGACTACGCGGAGTTGACCCGCAGTCCAGGTTTCATGTGCGTCCGTGCTATAAAAGGGTGCAGATCAGCACCCCAATATGAACCTGGATGAACCATTCCTCAGGTGCATGGTATTTTATTTGAGGGTCTTACCGAAGTAAGGTCTCTAGGAAAAAAATATTAACTGAAAGGGGATCATATGAATGCTTCATTACCATTCATCTTGATATCAATCATCGTCATCCTGATTGTCGCCGTGCTTTTCTTTTTCGTCAGTAAGAATAGGAGTGAAAACAGGCTCACTCCCCTCGCAGGTCTTGCTTTTGGCTTCATACTGGCAGGCATCCTGTTTGGTGAGAACCGTTACCTCGGCTATGGCTTGATGGGAGTGGGAGTGATCATTGCTGTGATTGATATCATCAATGGTGCCAGGCACAAATAGCGAACACCCCTACGCGTGGGTAAGTGCAGGACGACCGCGTGGTATTTTGTAGGGACGGATTTGTCGTTAAGAGCTCTCCCTGGCAAGCTCAACGAAGCAAGCGGTTTTTCTTGACCCATGCCCCCAGCATAGCGTGGGGGAAGCAAACTTCTCCAAATTTCTTGACGTCTCATTCCTTTGGAGTATAGTATAAAAAA
>CAZXPK010000156.1:0-7963 GCA_964642565.1 uncultured Anaerolineaceae bacterium | reverse complement strand
CATAATCATTTCTAAAAAGGACAGAGAACCTGCTTTATCCTTTTTGACAATCTAATTTTATAATGCTTTCAAGGTCTTTTGCGATGATATCTGGGGCAGGTTCCCAGGCATTGGCTTGATCAGTACTAGTAACTCCTGATAGCACCAGCGCAGTCCGGCAACCAATGAGTTGTGCACAAGCAATATCCGTCTCAAGTCTATCTCCGATTACCAAAACTCGATCAGCCGTGATATTTAGTCGCTCCAATGCTTGCAAGTACATCGTCGGTTCAGGTTTTCCTACAATAATAGGAGCTACATCACTGGCTGCGGTTAATGCTGCCAGGATCGATCCAGCTCCTGGAACTAAACCTTGAGGGGTTGGGAAGGTTCGATCTGGATTTGTACCAATAAACGGCACACCTGAACGAAGCAGCAAAGTCGCAGTTTTTAATTTATCATAGGTTAACTTACGATCTATACCGACAATAACTGCTAAAGCGCCAGCTTCAGATTGATAAAACCCGTGTTCAGCACAGGCCTCGATGATCCCTTGCTCTCCAATAATATAAACTGGCCCACCATTTGGAAATTGACTGTATAAATAAGATGTCGAGGCTATAGCAGAAGTTATAATCTGCCATGGCTCAGCATTAACCCCAAAAGATGATAATAATTCAATGTATTGCTGTATGGTCCGCGAACCATTGTTGGTAGCAAAAATGACTTTCCATCCAACCTTATTAATTTGCATAAAAATGGACCGCAGATCACCTATGGCTTCCGATCCACGCCATAAAACGCCATCCATGTCCAGGATAAGTGCTTGGATTGATTGTTGGGTGATATCTTTTGTAATCAATTGATTGTTCTCATCTTACGATCGTTTTATATAAGAATTCAGGATGTACCCGGAAGCTTGATTTTTTGACTAATCTGCTCCCAGTACATCCTGATGAATGCTCATAGGGGGTTAAGTATGGAGTCTGGATCGAATTGGGTTACTTACTTTTTTCTATCTTTTCGGTGGGTGATTCGAGCACCTGGTCGACGAGACCATAATCGACTGCACCCTTGGCATCCATATAAAAGTTACGGTCTGTATCCTTCTCGATTGTTTCCACGGTTTGACCGGTGTGGAAGGATAAGATTTGATTCAAGCGTGTCTTCAAACGCAGGATTTCACGAGCTTCTATCTCGATATCGGTCGCTTGTCCTTGAACACCCCCCAATGGTTGGTGAATATGGATGGTCGCGTGCGGTAAAGCATAACGTTGACCTTTGGTGCCTGCAGTCAGGAGGACTGTGCCAAAGGAAGCAGTCACACCTACAGCTACCGTGCTGATTGGATTTGTGATCATCTGCATGGTGTCATAGATCGCTAAGCCCGCGTATACCTGGCCACCTGGCGAGTTGATATACATTGAGATAGGTGCTTCACGATCTTCCTGGTTCAGAAATAAAAGCTGCGCAACGGTCAGGTTTGCAATCTGGTCGTTGATTGGAGTACCCAGGAATACAATACGATTCTTGAGTAATAGGGAGAATATATCATAGGCACGTTCACCTCTACCGCTGGTTTCGATCACCATCGGCACGAGGGATAGAGGATCATTTAGATTCATTCTTTTCCACCTTCTTTGTTGTTCTTTTCTTTTTTGGTTTTTCATTGGATTCTACAGCTAAAGTATCTTTATCCGTTGCATCGTTATTGATTTCAATAACTTGTTCTACTTTTTCACCACGCGCAATGGATTCCAGATATGACCACGTATGCTGCACCAATAAATCTGCGCCAATATTGCCTATCATGCCACGCACGAATTCATTAGTCAGTGTTTTGCGGGCCTTATCAGGAGGCATCATACGGCCAAGCTCGTCGAGGGTGCGCATGGATTCACTCTCTAATTCGGAATTTTCCACATGGATATTTTCCGCCTTAGCAATTTCAAGCAGTACTAGAGTTCGCTTCAACCTATCTTCCGCGAGAGGCTTTGTTTCAGTACGTAATGCCGAGGTATCGATCTTACGTATTTTTAAATATGTGTCCATATCCAACTTTTGCTGCGATAGACGATTTTCAAGCTGTTGCAGATATAAATCTATCTCACGCTCCAACATCTGTGGAGGATATTTAATAACAGTTTCCTTGAGCATCTCCGACATGATTTTATCGTTATAGTTGTTATCGTAATCTTCCTTAGCTTGCTTCTCGAGTGTCTTGCGAATATCAGCGATTAACGCTGCCATGTTTTCGTATTGCTCACCAACCGATTGGGCAAATTCATCCGTCATTTCTGGGAGAATTCGCTTTTTGATCTCTTCCACATATACTTGTACTTCGGTTTCTTTTCCACGTAAATCTTTAAAATCCGAGTCTGCAGGGTAGGTATAAGGAAATATCTTTTCTTCCCCCTTGGTGAGACTAAGCAATTTCAGTGAGAAACCTGGGAAAGGCCATTCAGATTTGTTCTCAACTTTTGTGGAAGAAATCACCACAGGCATACGCCTATCGTTGACAAGGTTGGGAAGTTCGCCTTCTGCAGGCTGAATCCGTTTTATAGAAAGCTTGATATATACCTGATCCCCTTCTTTTGCGGGTTGGTCCGAAGGTTCAAGGACAACTTGTCTTTCACGCAATTCATCCAGCACTTTATTGATGTCCTTTTTTGTAATTGGTTTGAGTTTATATGGGATGCGTATCTTCTTATAATCCGCTAGTACAACTTCCGGTTCGAGAGGGACGATAAACTCAAATGTGGGCGGATCAAGCTTAGGCATGTTCTCAAGCGACCCAGGGCCATAGGGTTTTATCTTGGCTTCCTCAATTACTTTAGGATAAATCTCTTTTACCAATAAGTCCAATGCTTCCTCGATGATTGCTTCTTCACCGATGCTGCGCAGGATGATCGGATAGGGTGCTTTACCTGGGCGAAAACCGGGTATCTTTTTTTGCTGAGAAATCTGGCGAGCAGCACGATGTTTGGCTTCTTCTAGCTTAGATGGCTCTATCTGGACAGTAAGCTTTACTTGATGATTTTCTAGAGTTTGTTGTTCGATATTCAAATTATTATCCCTTTGATATACGCCAGTATCAACAGCGGGTATGATAGTTTATGGGGAAGGAGGGACTTGAACCCTCACGCCTTGCGGCACATGATCCTAAGTCATGCCTGTCTGCCAATTCCAGCACTTCCCCGCGGGCTGGAATTATAAGCTAGAGAGAGGAGGACGTCAATAAATCGGATATAATCATGCGGTCTTTCTATCAAAAAGTTAACAGAATGAACCAGGAGAAACCCATTGAGCCGATTAATTAAGACAGGTAGTGCCAGTATAGATCGGATTTTGCTGGAAAAAGGTGTCGTATTAGCCATCCGTGAGTTGACCATGCAATCTGGCATGGATACAACTACACGAGATTTATTGGCTTATATCGCTTTTTCCCTAAAAGCTATTGGTGAAACGATTGATGAATCAGTCGTTGCCTGGGAAAAACGCGGCTATTGGGTAAAAGCTGATCGTTACCGAATGGAATGGGTTTGGGCAAGCAATTTGGGTGAAGAAATGAAGCAGGCTATTCTCATGGAGGATTGGGGCAGTGTTGTCAGGATCACTGCTCAGGTGACTCAGAAGATGAGCAAGGTCAAGATTTCGCAAAGGAACCGGTTAGGCGCCCCATGGGTAGGTTCTTTCGAAAAGTTAAAAAGCTCAAATCAAGGCCATTAAGGCGCAGACAACTGTGATGACCAACGAGATGATAATCGTGGTGCGAATCACCTGAGTTTCTTCTCCGATACGGTCAATGCTGGCTGCAGCATTTTGTAATTTTGCTGGCGAGATTGCACTTGCCAATCCACCTCCAATTCCACTGGCTGCAGCAATGATTAACCCGATTGCTCCGATTTCTTCTGCAGTCGACAGATGAAGGTTGGTCAACATCGCAATTGCAGAGGTCTCTGAACCACTTATAAACCCGCCAAATAAGCCAAGAAAGGGGGTTTACAAGAGGATAGAGGTGTCCGAATGTTGAAGATGAAGCTTTCGCAAGCAATGCAACCATATTTAAATTGGGATCCGTGATTTACCAGCCGACATTTTTTCCAGAATTATTGATCACTTAAGCTATTGCAAAGAAAATCGCAGCAGAAAATACCGGGCGTGGTACTCTTTTTAGCCAGTTTTGTAAGTTAATTTTCAATTGATTGGGTGAAGCTTTTAATATTGGTAGAGAGAATATCGTGCTGATTGCGATCCAGAAGTAAGCTTGCCACAACAATCGGATTTTCTCTGGAGCTCCTGGAATTATTTCCAAAGGCATCGATAATCGGTAAAAGGTCACATAAAATAATGGAAGAAAAGGCGCATTAACAAACAGGGATGTGCCTGTCAGTATCAACCATGGCGAAATCGCTGCAAACAAGGACATTCGTGTCTCTGCCAATCGGTCTGCTTGATCCATTTTCTCCCGGTCTACCAATGGTTTTCGTAACAACAACAGATAAACAAGCATGCTTACGATAACTCCACAACCAGCGGCTATTCCGGTGATTGTGATCAATCCCAAAATATTCCTTCCGATGCAGATAAATCCGGCGATTAATCCAGAAATGAGAGCTGGGATCGATCCCTTCAACATCATTTTCCTGCCCCCAATGATCCACAACATTCCGAGAGCGATACAGGTGCTGATCACTGGCATGAACCGGGCAAAATACATTCCAACTTCATTTACCGGCAAGCCAACTGTATTTGCAAATACCACAACTGGAATACCAAGAAGAGCATAAGTGGTTAATGCATCATAACCGATCGCAGGTAATGCTATGGCCATAAAAGATGAATATCCCAATGAGAGCATGATGGGAGGCAGGATCGATACTGGAACTGCTCCTAAGGCGGTGAGTAAAGTACCAAATCCCACGTTGATCAACATTATTTGTACGATCTTATCTTTGGGGGAGATGGTTTTCAATAATGCGACAGTGCGAGCAATCGCACCTGATTCCTGCATGATCGTTACCTGGAATATTGACGTGCCCACCACCAGGGCAATGGGGAGTGATGCGACAATCCCTCCCAAACTGGAAAGGAGGACTACATTTAACGAAGTCTTAAAATACAACCAGGCAATGATGACAGTCACCAGCCAACCAATCAAACCGGCAATATCTACGGGAGTGCGGCGAATCGCTAGCAAAAGGAAGATGATTACCACTGGTGAGATTGCCAGGATTATGCTCAAGAGATTTATATTACTCATCTATAATCCCATAACCTCCACCACCTGGTGTGCTGATGCTAAGTATGTCATCTTTTGTGCAATAAAATGAGCCTTTACCTGGAAGGGTTATCTCTTCTGAGCCATGGATTAGAATGTTTTCTCCTCTTTTCCCGGCTTCTCCTCCTGCCAGGCCATACGGAGAGCTGGCACGCCGTTCGGATAGTAGAGTAACTTGTGCGTTCGTTAATAGCTTGACATTCCGAAGAATACCATCTCCACCGATATGAGCTCCCAATCCACCACTATTCTCTCTTATGCAATAACGGATAACTTGTAATGGGTATGTATATTCCAATGCCTCGATGGGTGTGTTCAGTGTGTTGGTCATATGACTATGAATAGCCGAGACGCCATCACTACTCCGACTAGCACCAGTTCCACCTCCAATGGTTTCATAATAAGTAAAATATCGATTTCGATATGGGTCCCACCCGCCGATACTTACGTTATTCATCGTGCCTTGAGAGGCTGCAGGGATTCGATCAGGGCAGGCTTGAGCGAGAGCCCCAAGCAATACATCCACGATCCGTTGAGATGTTTCTACATTACCTCCTGCAACAGGTGCCGGGTGAATTGCATTGACGATCGTACCTGATGGTGCAATTACTTGTATGGGGATTAAACACCCACTATTATTAGGTACATCCAAGCCGATCAATGAACGAAATACATAATTAACAGCTGATAGGGTAATTGCATAAACTGCGTTTACGCTTCCTTCCTGTTGAGGGGCAGATCCAGTAAAATCAACCTGGGCGACATCATTTTCTATCGTAATCGTTACCTTGATAATGATCTCCTCATCGGTGATTCCATTATTGTCAAGGAAGTCGGCAAATGAGAATTTCCCGTTAGGGAGGCTAGATATCAAACGACGGGTCATCCGTTCTGTGTAGTGCAATAACTCCTGCATATAATGGGAGACTTCTTGATGACCATACCGATGGATTAATTCTATAAGTCGGTTTTCTCCCCTTTGGTTAGCCCCAATTTGCGCTTTTAGATCTCCAAAACGTTCCTCGGGCGTGCGCACATTCGCAAGGATCAAATCGAGGATGTCCTGGTTCAATTTTTCTGCATTGACTAATTTTACCGGTGGGATGATTAATCCCTCCTGATAAATTTCACGGGTAATGGGCATTGAACCTGGCGTCATCCCACCAATATCTGCATGGTGAGCACGGTTGGCTACATAAGCAATAGGAGTATTATTTTCTTCTTTAGGCAATTTTGCAGAAACACTTTTATCAAAATTGTCTGGTATATTATCAATAAAAACTGGAGACACCAGAGTAATATCAGGTAGGTGGGTACCCCCGAGAAAAGGGTCATTTAGAATAATTGTATCGCCGGGTAGCAGATGTTCACCATGATCATTGAATTTAGAGATAGCGGATTTTACTGATAATGGCATAGAGCCCAAATGAACCGGGATATGCGCTGCCTGAGCAATCATGCTACCTTGTGAATCAAAGATGGCACAAGAATAGTCTCGGCGTTCCTTGATATTGGGTGAGAAGCTGGCTTTGCGTAGGATAGCACCCATCTCCTCGGCGATGGCAGAGAAAAAATGTTTATACACCTCTAGCCGGATAGGATCAGAAGGGGGGTAATATAGTGAATTGCGCATAGACATTATAACATAATTAGTTTTTCAGAAATACTTATTCCATTATGAATACGATAAATAATATCTGCCAACATTGGAGCGATTGACACAACATTAAGTTTTGGTTGAAGCTTTTCAGGTGATAAAGGTATCGTATTTGTTACGACCAATTTTTCAATCCGGTCGTCTGCCTCCAAGGTTTTAAGCGCTGTGGATAACAAAACAGGGTGGGTGATTGCCATTGAAGTCTTACCCTGCGCACCATGTTGATATAAATCGTCAATCTGTTTGAGCACACTTCCACCGGCAATCAAATCATCAACAATGATCGGTCGGCGTCCTGTAATATCCCCGACGATATGAGTGGTTTTTACCTCTGAGGGGCTGGATCTCTTCTTATACATGATTACCAGGGGTAAATCAAGCAATCCTGCATATTTGCCAGCCAGGCTTGCCCGACCTACATCAGGGCTGACGATGGCTGCGTTTTCATACTCAGGTTTACGGAAGTAATTCGCCAAGAGGGAGACAGCTGAGAGTGGATCGACCGGGATATTGAAAAAACCTTGAATTGCTGGGTTGTGAATGTCAAAAAAGATAACCCGAGCAGCACCCTGGCATTCTAGAAGATTTACGACAACCCTTGCGCTGATGGCTTCGCGACCATGCGCCATCCTATCCTGACGTGCGTAAGGGAAATAAGGAATGACCAGACTGATGCTATGGGCGCTAGCCCTACGGAAAGCATCCAAATATAACAGCAGTTCCATGAGATGGTCGTTAACCGGTGCCGAGCAGGTTTGAATTAAGAAGATATCCTGATCACGTACGACTTCGTCAATCGTCACGGAAGTCTCAGTATCATCAAAGATCCGGGTGGTGGATTTTCCGAGAGGGACACTCAGGATATCCGTCACTTCATGCGCGAGAGAGGGGTGGGAAGAACCTGAAAATATTCTTAGGGGGTGAGTGGACATATACTAGCTTCCTTATCGATGTATATCTACAACTTCGAACTAAATCAATCGTCACTAATCTAGTTATCCAGGCTTACATCGATTAGCAGGTTTTGATAATTATCGACTTTAATG
>CAZXPK010000155.1:0-7972 GCA_964642565.1 uncultured Anaerolineaceae bacterium | reverse complement strand
ATAATTTTCAGAAATAATTATTCAATTGGTATGGCTCGAACGAGAGAACCCTTGGCTTACAAGGACTCACAAAGGAAATGCTTCTCCCATCCAATGAAATGCCATTTTCACCAAAGTCCATTGGACACGGATGTATCAAGACATTTATTGGGCGAGTAATTTCCAATCAAACAGTGTTATCATTAAAATCCCAAGTATGGAAATGACTATTCGTAGCCTCGAGCAGAAATCCGCCCAATTGCGCGCCGTTGGTCAAATCAGCGCAGCATTAGCTGCCGCGTGGAAATTGGAAGAAACGCTGGAAGCGATCACCAGAATCACCTCGGAGGTAATGGGGGTCGATTCTTGTTCAATCTACCTGCAAGAGGAACACTCTAACCGCCTGGTACTTAAAGCAACCACCGGTTTGGCTCGCGAGGCTATTGGACACGCTTCCCTTAGTGTTGGTGAAGGTTTGACGGGTTGGGCTGTCACAAATAATCAGCCTGTCGCCATCTCCGACGCGATAAACGATCCCCGTTTTAAGCTGCTGCCTGAGGCCAAAGAGGAAGGTCTACGTTCTCTTATGGCAATCCCACTGAGCGTGCAAGGGCGAGTCATCGGCGCCATGAACGTGCAAACGACGGAAATACATGAATATACAAGTGACGAAATTGAACTTCTCTCCCTGATCGCCAACCTGGCAGCGGGTGCTTTAGAGAAAGCAGCCCTTTATGATCGTATGGCACAGCAGATCCAGGAGCTCTCTACTCTGGCGGAGGTCAGTCGAACCGTAACCTCACCGTTGTATCTTGACGAGATGCTGGGTGTGGTAACCGAGATGGCAGCCCGGGTAATGGGCTCGAAGGCCACTACCTTACACCTTCTGGATGAAACATCTGGTCAATTTATCCTGCGGGCAGCTCATAATGTCAGCACTGAAAATTTTCCTTTCATACAGGTACCAGCAGGACAAAATATTGTTGGTCTGGTTGCATCGAGTGGAGAACTAGCCATGGTAGAGAATCTCCATCAAGATGACCGCTTTCTCGATCAAACCCTTTCCGAGGCTGAAGGCTGGGCATCTCTCCTGGCGGTGCCGTTAATTGTCCGAAGTAAAGTGATTGGGGTCTTCTCCTGTTACATGAGCGAACCGCATAAGTTCACAGATAAAGAAGTGGAGCTTTTTCAGACACTAGCGAATCAGACCGCTCTCGCCATAGAGAACGCCCGTCTGGTGATCAACGCCTCAGTCGTACGCGAGATGCACCATCGGGTTAAAAATAACCTGCAAACGATCGCCATGTTACTCCGTCTCCAGATGAGTGCAGCCAGTAGTTTGAATGCAGAAGATGTGCTCACCGAGACGATTAATCGGATCTTGAGCATCGCTGCTGTTCACGAAACGCTGAGCGAACAGGGTTTGAGGGTAGTCGACGTAAAAGATGTGTTGGAACGGGTGATGCGCTCTCTAGGTGAGACGATGTCCGGTTCTGAGAAGATGATTGAGCTTCGTGTGATCGGTGACCGTCTTATTCTCCCTTCCCGGGAAGCCACCTCCCTGACACTGGCGACGAGTGAGTTGGTCCAAAATGCAATCAAGCATGCCTTTCCGGGCTACGCGAGGGGGCGAATCGAGGTTTTACTATATGCCGGAACCGATGAACACCAGGTGATTGTCGAGGATGACGGGGTTGGCAGTTCGCGATCACCTTCCTCGGCCAAAGGTTTAGGTTTGCAAATTGTAGAGGCGCTGGTTGAGGATTTAAAAGGATGGCTTGAGTTAATCCCATCTCTGCAAGGCACCCGAGCGGTGATTCGCTTTCCAAGCCCAGCTAACACTGGAGGCAAACTTTGAAACAATTAACAATTTTAGTTGCTGATGATGAATCGATCATCAGGCTGGGTCTCAAAAATATTCTGGAAGAAGCCGGGCACACCGTCTATACCGCGGAAAATGGAACGCAGGCAATCAAGCAAGCCGAAAACTGCCGACCTGACCTTGTGATCCTGGACATCAAAATGCCCGAAATGGATGGACTTGAAGCTGCCCGCCTGCTCCTGGATAAAACGCAAGTGCCGGTGATCTTCCTTACTGCTTACGGCGAACAAGAACTAATCGAACGAGCTGCCCGCATGCCCATCATGGGCTACCTGGTAAAACCGATCAAAGAGTCGGAGCTGCTTGCGATGATCGAAGTGGCAGCTTCCAGGTATGAAGAGCATACTAATATAGCTTGGACTGCCGCTGAATTGGAGAACGAGCTGGCTTCACGTCGTATCATTGACCGTGCTAAAGGACTGCTCATGCAACGTGAAGGCATTAGCGAATTGGATGCCTACCAGCGTCTGCAGCGACGCGCCAGCCAGGAGAGGCGGACATTGCTTGAAACGGCTGAGGAATTTGTTCACGAATTCAGTGAACACAAAGGATAGCAACGCTGATGCCCAGATACCATATCCACACCCAACCAGCTCCGGTTTCATTTGAATACCCGGCTAAATTCCAAAAGGACGAGACCGATTTCTATGTAAAATACGGGCACCGGGTTTTCCCTGGTACTTCCCAGCGCGGCGATCGCTATTGGACAGCTGAGATCATCACTCAAACTTGGTTCCAAGCTGAGACCGGGCGCATCCCTATCAGCGGTGCAGGCTATGGTGGTCCGTTCAGTGGCGAGGGTTTCGAGAGCATGTGGCTGGATATGTCTGAGATCGTCCGACCTACGCGAGACGGTATTCACGGTCGCGAATATATTTCAACCACTGTCTATCTGGGTGGAGCGCCGGAGATGCTTGAGTTCGATGCTTCTGGACATCTGGTAACACCAATGCCGGAGAGCCTAAGCCTGCCACTGCCGGTGATGTTCGGACCGCTACCCATGTCACTTCCCGGCCAAGGCGCCTACCAGGCTCTATCAATAGCGGCAGATCGCCTCGGCACTCTATTCATCCTGTCTCCCAATCTAATCCATCTCGTTCCTGAGAGCCGCCTGGCTTTACGACTCTGCGCGTCCGATTTTGAAACAGTGAAGAAATTTTTTATAGAACCGGTTTATGTGGAAATTGAGGAGGAACCATGGGCGCTTGAGCGTTGGAAAGCTGCTCGAGAGCGCTGGCCTCATGCCATGATTGCTTTAAGGCATGCGCTAAGACCAGAAAGCCCAGTCGAAGTCGAACACCTGCTCCGTCAAGGTGTACGCCTGTTTCATTTCTTTGCTGACGAGGAGGGGCGTGATCGTTCTGGCAAGCCCCTTCCTGATTCCCTACTCGCTGTACACACCTATCTTGTGCAACGACGTTGGCGGGACAGCTTGACCTTCCTGGTCAGTGGTGCCATCGCAGCTGCCGAACACTTACCTAAGATCATTGCCTGTGGCGCTGATGTGGTCGTGTTGGATTGGGTGCCCATGATTGCTTGGGGATGCGCTTTATGGGCGGATAAGCAGACCTGCCCGGTGGAAAGCCGCGAGATCGATGCTGAATGGGGGGCACAGAGGATGATTAATTTAATGGCAGCCTGGCGTGACCAGCTTTTGGAAGCACTAGGCGCTATGGGGATGCGGGAGGTCCGCCGCCTGCGTGGGGAGGTAGGGCGGGTGATTTTTGAGGAAACGGAATCCAAGTCTTTTCATCATCTTTTCCCCACGGGTGCTTCGTTACGCTCTTATACGCGCCTGGCAGAGGAAGACAGCGGCGAGGGTGATCTACGCTGGACACATGCCCTGCTCGCGGCTTCTCACCAGCAAGCCCGAGATGGTTACCCGAATGGTGAACAAGAATTCCGCGTGGGTGCCTCGGGAGGCGGTTTCGATCAGTTGGCTTTTGTTTTCGAGCTAAGCGATGAATGGCAGCATTTCGACAGAGAGAAATGGCTGATAAACCCGGACGGTTTCGATTTGAGCCTTGCTTTGAACCGGCGCAGTGATGGACGGCCAGGGCTGATTGTTCCCCAGCCTTGGTATGGCGCTGGAATGTCATTCGGGAGTGTGAGCCTGCCAGTTATGCTCAGCCGGGCACACGCGGCACAATTTCTGAATTCCTTCACTTCAACTGGTGAGGGAGGCTATCCTGAGGCGCTGATTCCTTATGCTGATCATATTATCACTCAAGTGGCCACCGGTTTGTTTGGGGTAAGTGAGGCCACCATCCAACGAGCACGTTTGCTTGAAATTAAATACGCTCAGGGTGCCAAACCCGGCTTGGGGGGACACCTGCTTGGCAACAAGAATACCTCCAGCGTAGCGCAGGAGCGTGAAGCCGTACAAGGGACTTCTCTTTTTAGCCCATTCCCTTTCCACAGTGTTTATTCGGTTGAGGACCACAAAAAACACGTGGATTGGCTGAAACAGGTCAACCCGTACGCGTTGATCAGTGTGAAAGTGAGCACACCCACCGATGTTGATATGGTGTCAGTTGGCTCCTATTTCGCTGGGGCGCACATCGTCCACCTGGATGGAGCCTATGGTGGCACCGGGGCAGCGCCTGAGATCGCTAAGAAGAATATTGCCATGCCCATCGAGTATGCTATCCCCAAGGTGCACCGTTTCCTGGAGGGGGAGGAAATTCGCAATGAGCTTACAATCATGGCATCTGGTGGAATCCGCACAGCTTATGATGTTGCCAAGGCTATCGCCCTAGGAGCGGACGGGTGCGTTATCGGGACAGCCGAACTGGTCGCTATCGGTTGCACCCGACTTGGCAGCTGTGAACAAGGATTGGGCTGTCCCTTTGGAATTACAACCACTGATCCGGAGCGCAGCAAGCTCGTGGACGAAAAAACTGCCTGGAGGAATATCGTCAACCTGTATACAAGCTGGAGGTGGCAGCTTGCTGGCATCTTATCTGCGCTGGGGATGAAATCCATTCGGGAACTGCGCGGGCGAACCGATGTATTGGTCTATCTGGAGTGATGGTGATGGTGCCTGAATACTCTCGGCGAGAACTGGCTGAAGCTTTGCTGAATTCTAGATCCCAGCTGGTGGGAGGTCTTTCCACTCAGCCGTGTTCACCAGAAGCAGCAGAAGGGGGTTGCGGTGTGCTTGGCCTAGCCGCGAATGTATTTCTTTCAGGGAGGCACGTTATCACTGCCAGCCAGCAAATGCACAACCGCGGCAACGGTAAAGGCGGTGGGATCGCAGCAGCCGGGCTGGATCCGGTACAGATGCGTGTTTCACCGGAGGTTTTGCGCCGCGATTACCTGATCCAGGTTGCCTTCATTGATGCGAAGGTACGCACCGAAGTGGAGCGCGAATGCATAACGAGACGCTTTGATATTTCCGAGGCCTATCCAATTGAAACTGTGGAAGATTTTCGCAGCATCCCTGGACTCGAAACGCGTCCCCCGGACGTGGTTCGCTATTTCTGCCGTCTCAAGCCGGAAGTGCTGGCACGCTTTGCCGAGGAAAACGGCATACGCCACCTGCCATCCCGCCAGGTGGAAGATGAGTATGTGTACCAGAACACCTTCCGCCTCAACCAGCGCTATTATTCCAGCCTGGGTGAGAAACGCGCCTTTGTTTTGTGCCACGGCCGAGATCTGCTCGTGTTTAAAATTGTTGGTTACGCTGAACAAGCGATTGCTTATTACTGTCTTGACGAGCTGACTGCCCATGTCTGGATCTCTCACCAGCGTTATCCCACCAAAGGCCGGATCTGGCATCCGGGTGGAGCACATCCCTTTATTGGGGTGAATGAAGCTCTGGTGCATAACGGCGACTTTGCAAATTACCACCGGGTAACTGAATATCTGCGCCAGCGGAATATTGTCCCGCTTTTCCTTACTGATACCGAGGTCAGCGTGTTGTTATTCGACTTATGGGACCGAATCTATGGGTACCCGCTGGAGGTCTTGCTGGAGGCTATGGCGCCTACGACGGAACGAGACTTTGATATGCTTCCAAAAGAGAAGCAGGAATTGTACCGCGCCATCCAGCAAACTCATCTGCATGGCAGCCCAGATGGCCCCTGGTTCTTCATTATCGCCCGCAGCAAACCCGACCAGCAAACCTGGCAGCTCCTGGGCATCACGGACACCTCCATGTTGCGGCCACAGGTATTTGCATTGTATGAAGGCGAAAATGGTGTCCAAATCGGGTTGATTGCCTCTGAACGCCAGGCAATTAATGCCTACCTGCGTAGCCTATCCCAGGAAGATGCCCGTTTCCAACCTCTGGCAGATAAATATTGGGTGGCACGCGGTGGCAGCTACACGGATGGTGGTGCCTTCATCCTGACTGTGACCAAAAGCGATCAAGGCTGCCACCTTGACTGCCAGGATAAATTCGGTCAGGTTATCCATACACCTCGGTTAAATGGGGCAGCAAACAATCAAGAGCAGTCAAACCATGCGCAAATTCTCTCTGCATCGGTTCGTGAGGCTCTCGGAAAGGATGCCAATCAGTGGTTCTTCCGAACAATGGACCTGATCACAGGTGCCAGTTTGCCGGTGTTTCATGATTGGCTGGGAGATCTAGTTCATTTCACTAAAGAAGGCGACACCCAGCGAACCTTTGCTATCGATGTATTGACCCTCTTACGTGACCGGCGTTACGATACTGGTGCGAAAAAGCGTTCTGGGCTTCTGGCTTCGGTGAATAATGCCTTGTATCAAATCCTGCGCTCGGCGCCTATGTTCGATTCCAGCTCTAGGAGTATGTACCGATATGTAAGCTGGACTTCACGCCACTGGTTACGTTCTCCACAGGCGGGAGAGCAGATCCTGGTTATAGATGCCAGTGAATTCCTTGCAGAAGGACCTGACTCTGCAGCCCAGCTGCTCTGTCAAGCTTATAAGCATGGTTGGCGTCATCTGATTTCGTTTGATTGGCGCGGGGGGCGCTTTGCTGGATGTGGCTTGGGTCCAAAAACGAAAAGCCTGCGTATCGACCTGTACGGAGATTGTGGCGATTACCTAGGCTCAGGCCTGGACGGAGCTCAGATAAACCTGCATGGAGATGGCCAGGATCAGTTAGGCCAGATCCTCAAGGAAGGCAAGCTGGTGATCCACGGCGATGTAGGACAGACCTTTTTGTATGGAGCTAAAGGCGGTGAAGTGTATATACTAGGATCTGCAGCGGGAAGACCGCTGATTAATGCCGTCGGCAGGCCTCGCGTTGTGATCAATGGCACCTGCCTGGATTACCTGGCTGAATCATTCATGGCTGGCGATCCACTGAATGGCGGTGGTTTCGTCATTCTCAATGGGATGATATTCGACGACACCAACCAGCTGGTTGAACTGCCTACTCCTTATCCGGGGGGTAACCTGTTCTCCCTGGCATCCGGTGGGGCTATTTATTTACGCGACCCGCATTTCAAAGTGGATGTGGATCAACTCAACGGCGGCCAGTTTACCCAAATTTCTGAGGCGGACTGGCAGCTCATCGAACCTTACCTGCACGAGAATGAAATCCTGTTCGGTATCCCTGTGGCAGAGTTATTAAAGGTAGAAGGGGTTGCACAACCACCAGGGAAAGTATATCGAAAGGTGGAGGTCAAACCCATGGATGTTTTGCACTAATTCAAGCTATCTTGTTATTAGATTGCGAATCGAATACAGATAAAGGCATGCCTAGGGGCTTAGGCCAGCCAAGATTTTGACACTAAAATAGGAGTACGCCAAATAGCAGTTCTCACAACCGGTACACTATTCAGGGTAGGTCAACAATTACTTCGTCATTTCGGTCTTCTTTTATAAATTAAAACAACGCTTATTCTCTCGTTCTATCCAAGAGCAAAACTGTTTTCACAGCAAGTATCATCAAATTAATGTAGGCAAACATAAAAATCATCTATGGTTGTTATCAGGTGGACCTGGCGGGATTCGAACCCGCGACTTCTTCAGTGCGATAGAGGAGCAGGTAGGGGAAAAGGGGGAAAATGCCGTCCATTACGTCTATTATGTGCCAAAATCACCATACTGTGCTAGCATATCTGTTCCCAAATTGTTCCCGAATTGTACCCACAGTATGAAGCAAGGTTAGGTGATCCG
>CAZXPK010000154.1:6356-8097 GCA_964642565.1 uncultured Anaerolineaceae bacterium | reverse complement strand
CTTCCCAGCAATGCCAGCCCGCTCAAATTGGACGAGGGATGGAAACCCCTGACCACCCAGAGCTGGGTCTGGCAGGGATTATTAAATAAATCGACCGAATTGAGCCTTTCAATTCAAACAAACCCTGTTCCATAAGCAATAAGAAAAAGGATAGGCTTTATATCCATACAGCATTTCTCATCTTATATCTTTGTGTTCTGTTTGTGGGATTCATGGTCCATCATCCAACCAGGAGATGCATCTTCTGAGGAGTACTGCAATTCTTATAGGACTTCGCGATTGGGGAGGGGGTCTGCCGAGATTGTGGGGTAGGTTTATAACAAAGGATTAAAAAAGATTTACAAACACACATTTACGTATATAATATAAATATCTTTTGTAATGCTTCAAAATTAATCAGAGTAGAATAGCGAATAATAACTAATAACATAGATTTCCTAAGAACCTGTTAAAAAGGGGCGCTGAATCGATCATACCTGTAATGGATATATTCTGAGCCAAAATTATAACAACGTAACAGCCGCTCGTATGAAGCACCCTATACAAGGTGGCAATAAATTGTTGTATAGAAGAACGGCATGTAATGACTTGCGAAAAATATGAGGAGGACAAATGTTAGCAACATCAAAATTCAAATGGTTCGGAAGCATAATCCTGGCGGGTATTGTCCTTGTCCTGGCTTTAACGGGTGGGGAATGGGGAACCTCCTATTCAGCCAATGCCAGCGTGAATGTTGCACCTTTCATCGACAATATCGTTCCCTCCGCGGTTCCTGCTGGATCACCGACTAAACTTCTGGTAATCAACGGGTCTAACTTTGGTAATGTAATTGACACACGGGTAAGATTAATGGGGACCGTGGATGATCAATTATTTACCCCTGTAACGATCGGCCAGGGACGTATCACAGTAAATATACCAGCCGACCTGTTAGATGTGCCCATTGTGTATAGTCTGACGGTCGTAAAGGATCCCAGCGGCACAATTCCCACTATCCCAATTCCTCCAGGAACCGAGATTTCCAACCCGGTTCCTTTCACTGTTTATGAACCCATATATTACTATTTTCCACTCCTTTTTAGATAAACTCTTCACGCACGAATAGGTGAGCTAGATCATAACTTTGCTGAGAATGATATTCTGAAACACCCATGGTTCAGCTAATAAAATGATGGGTGCGGGGTTTACAATGCGTCGATGAACAATCTACACCAAAACCCTAAATAATCGCCGCACCCTTTTTAATATTTTGCCTACGAATCGCCTGAATAAATTTATAAAACGGTATCCAGTTTTTATACTTTCTGGACTGGTAACCCTGTCTGTAGCGGTACTTTATCTATCTGTTGCTTCAACCAGACTTACCAATGCCAATTTTGGGGGTGATGGTGGGGATTTCCTTGCTGCAATCCTGACGCGTGGCATTCCACACCCCACCGGTTATCCAACATATATCCTGCTTGGAATTTTATTCCAGTTTATCCCGATCAGCACGCCTGTGTTTCGAGCGGTCCTGGAATCCTTAATCCCGGCAGCCCTGGGAGCTGGTCTGTTAACGGGTTGGGTTGGATTCGTGACGGGTTCAAAAACTGCCGCTCATCTGGGCGCTGCGGTAATCGCAGGGAGCGCCTGGGGTGTGGCTCCTTTATTATTTTCTCAGGCCGTCATTGTTGAAGTGCATGGCTTACAGTCCTTGATCGTGGTCTTGGTTTTATGGTGGATCGCCATAAACCTGCAGGCA
>CAZXPK010000154.1:0-6256 GCA_964642565.1 uncultured Anaerolineaceae bacterium | reverse complement strand
TCACCGGCAATCCCTATCGAGGTTTGGTCTTCGGTGCCCAGACACCCGTCTTATGGGAAAGAATTCGTTCCATTTCCAATCTATTACTGGACCAGTTTGGTGCACTCGGACTGGTTGCGGGAGTGATAGGAGCGATTCAATTTACCTTCCCGATCAAATGGTTACGCTGGATTCTGGGCTGGATCTTCATCGCTTATTTTACATTTGCTGTTGGCTATAATACCCAAGACTCGGTCGCTTATCTGCTGGCCGCGGTCATGGTTTTTGCGATTTGGGTAGGGTTAGCACTTCCATCTCTATGGCAAATAAAATGGAAGCGTGTTCCAATAGGATTGTTTTTGATAGGCATCCTGATCCTCAGCATTGGCCTGCGAATCCCAGGTACGCGCCTACGAGTGGATGCGGACTCCCAAGACCAACCGGCGCGTTATGCAGAGCAGTTCCTTCAGGATGCACCCCCCAATGCCATCGTGAATACGACAACAGATCAAGACACTTTTCCACTCTGGTATTACCATTTTGGGCTGCATGAGCGTCCAGATTTGCGTATAGTCGTACTTTCTTTAACCCAATTTGTCTGGTACCAACAGACACTGGTCCATACCTACCCGGATTTGGAGTTCCCGGCCATCTACGTTAAGGACATTCCCAACGCTGATTGGGGGAAGCAAATTCAAAGCTTAAATACAGGACGAGCCGTGTGTAACACACGGTTGTCAGCCGAAACTGAAACCGGGGTAGCTTACCAATGCACCAGCCCATGACCGGCGAAAGGGGTGATCGGATTTCCCGATATAGTCTGGGAAGCATCAAAAAGCACCTGACTCGCGCCTCATTTTATAAGAATTTTCTGGCGATCATTAAAATATTAGCGGGTCTGGCCTTGCTGATCCTATCGATCCAGGGAATTCAATGGGAAAATCTGGTTACAGGGATGTGCTCGACCAATCTAACCTGGTTGGCTCTGGCGATTTTTTCGGTTCTACTAGGATTATTTTTGAAAGTCTGGCGATGGGCGCTCTTCGTCAAGAACTATCAGATCCGGTCAAGCAGTACCAGATTGTTCAGTGCCTATTTTGTCGGGCAAGCCGCCAATATCGTATTACCTTTGCGCGGGGGCGAGCTGGTTCGCATGGGTTATTTTGCGGACGAACCAAAGGTCTTACCTGAAATTGTTACCACGATTGCACTCGAAAAATATCTGGATTTGCTGGCCTTAACTGTATGCGGAATATTGGTTTCGCTAAAAATCTCGCTTGATAATCTCTTGAACCTGAGAGGCTTGCTCCTGCCTTTGACAGGGATTGCGACGCTTGTTTTACTGAGCGTGATTCTCTTTGGCCCTGCTGTCTGGGGGAAAATCCGGGCTGGAAAGCTGCTGCCAAAGCGCTTGATCGATTGGTTGGACAGGTGGATGCAGACCAGTCAATGGCTGAGAAATCCCAGACAGTTATTCCCTGGGGTGTTGTTAACCATCCTGATATGGGGCGTAATGTGGGTAACGAATTTGATCCTGTTTAAAAGCCTTGGGCTGTCTTTGGGGGGAACAGCCTCTGGATTGGTTTTAATCTCGGTTTACATCGGCCTGCTCCCGGCACTGATGCCGGGCAACATTGGCCCATTTTATTTTTTCGCTCGCCTGGCGCTGTTGCCCTTCGGGATCCTGAGTGACCAGGCGATGATCTTTGCCATAATATTACATGCTATCGTAACTCTGCCCCCCTTATTGGGCGGGGTCATCGGTTTGTTGGTTCGTCCAGGTCGTGCGGTCGCTTGATGATATCGGTCATCGTTCCGGCTAAGGATGCAGCAAAAACGCTGCGGGAATGTTTACAGGCTCTCCTCCACCAGGAAGGGTTGCAGCTCGAGCATGACTATGAAGTGATCGTCGTCGACGATGGTTCTATCGATGATACCGCGGAGATTGCAGAGCAGCATGCCGTCAGAGTTATTCGCCAAGCGAATGCAGGGCCGGCAGCAGCTCGTAATGCCGGTGCCAGAATTGCCAGGGGGACAATCCTGGCATTCACGGATGCCGATTGCGCTCCCACCCCAACCTGGTTAAGAAATCTCACCCAACCTTTTCATAACCCGGAGGTGGTAGGCGTTAAGGGGGTTTATCGCACCCGCCAAACTGCTCTGATCGCAAGGTTCGTTCAGCTTGAGTACGAATACAAGTATGCCCGTATGCGTCATCAAGCCGTAATCGATTTCATCGATACCTACAGCGCAGCTTATCGCAAAGAGGTTTTTATCCTCAATGGTGGATTTGATGAATCTTTCCTGGTTCCCTGCGTGGAAGACCAGGAGTTCTCATTTCGCCTGGCGCGCAAAGGTTACCATATGGTTTTTGAGCCTTCCGCGGTGGTATTCCATGATCATGATCGAACCTTATCCGAGTATCTCCAGCGCAAGTTTGGTATCGGTTACTGGAAAGCCTTCATGCTGCGTTGGATTCCGGAAAAAACTTTCTCCGATTCGCACACTGCTCCCACACAAAGGGCTGAAATTTTATTACTGGCAATGCTTATAGTGACCATCCCATTTACCGCAATATGGCCATTATATGCATCCCTTTTCTTCCTGATCATATTGGCTCTCTTCCTTGTCGCAACGAGTCCTTTCTTGATGTTTATCCGTAAACATGATCTTCAGGTACTCTGGGTGGCTCCCGGGATATTGTTGGGACGAGCCGGGGCACTTGGATTGGGGCTGCTCAAAGGATTCATTCTGCCTCCAAAGGCAGAATCGAAAGGATTCTCATGCACTTCGATGCGCGTCCGTTTAATCAAGCGGATACTAGACATTGCAGGCGCATGCATTGGCTTACTCCTTTCTGCACCGGTGATCGCATGCGCGGCAATCGCCATCCGGCTGGATAGTCATGGCCCGATTTTTTTCAGGCAGGTCAGAGCCGGTGAAAATGGCAAACCCTTCACGATGTTCAAGCTGCGCACGATGGTCGACGGGGCTGAACAGATGGTATCGGAGGTAATCCACAAAAGCCAGCTTACAGGCCCCGTATTTAAAATTCCGAACGATCCACGTGTCACCCATGTGGGTCGCCATCTGCGTCGTTGGAGTTTGGATGAGTTGCCCCAATTTTGGAATGTGCTAAAAGGTGAAATGAGCCTGGTTGGACCACGACCCGAGGAACTTCGGATCGTAGAGCTGTACAATGATGATCAACGTCAGCGGTTAATGGTCAAACCCGGCCTGACTGGTCCCATGCAGGTGAATGGTCGGGGTGGGTTAGATTTTGATACGCGTTTACAATTGGAATTAAACTACCTCAAGAATTATTCACTTCTGGAAGATTTAAAAATAATTTTCAAGACCCTTTCCGCGGTTTTTTCAGGAGAGGGGATTTCTTGAAAGCCCGCTACTGGTGGCTCATTATCGGCTTAGGTATGCTTCTGGCTGCAGCAGTCTCGATTGATAAGACAGGATTGTTCCTTGGAAAGGCTCTACAAGCGAAAGGCACCTCAGCTTCAGCGATCCAGCAACCGATTATCCTTCACGCCTGTGAGTCAACACAAACGAGCTTTTTAGGTCCCCTGGTTCCCGATCAAAATATCGCCAGTTCGGATAGCACATTAAGTGATATAAAACCAGACGAAAAAGTACCAAAAAGTGCCTGGTCGAGCCGGGCAGGATTCAGTATTTCCACCTCAACCGATCCGGAGTATTGGGCTCAAATGCTCGGATCAGGCTGGTACCTCGATTGGAGCATTCGATCTGAGCCACCAGTAGCAAGCCTTGATCATTGGCAGATGGTCCGGGTGCATCAAGATTGCATTTCCCCGTCGGTTGTAGAAATTCAATTGGCTGCGGCTCATTTTCCGGGGCAAGTGTGGATCATCGGGAATGAGCCGGATGTCATCTGGCAGGATAACGTCACGGCCGCAAAGTATGCCTCCAGTTATCATGACCTTTATCAACTGATCAAATCCTCCGATCCTACAGCTTTAATCGCTGTGGGTGGCGTGTCTCAGGCCACACCACTGCGCTTGCAGTATCTTGATCAGGTGCTTCGGACCTATCAAGATCTCTACCATGCCCCTATGCCGGTGGATTGGTGGACGGTGCATGGCTATGTGCTGCGCGAAGAAAAAGGTGCCTGGGGAGTCGATATTCCACCCGGGATCGATGCAACCCAGGGCGAATTGTATGAAGTCAAGGATCATGGCAGGATTGATCTATTTGAAGCCCAAATACGCTCCTTCCGCCAGTGGATGGCTGAGCAAGGCTACCTTCACACTCCATTGGCTTTACCTGAATTCGGGATCCTGATGCCATCTTCGTACGGTTTCCCTGCCGATCTGGTCGCCAGTTATCTGGAGCAAACCTTTACCTGGTTAACCCAGGTCCAGGATGAATCGATCGGATATCCCGAAGATGGGTATCATTTAGTCCAAAAATGGGCCTGGTTCAGTATCTCGGATTCAACCTACTCATCTTCCAACCTGGGAGATCTTTCCAGTGGTAAATTGACTTTCGTGGGGGAAAGGTTTCGCAATACGGTTTCTTCAATGGCTCCTTGATTCATCATGATCCCCAATCCATTTTCAACCCTTCGAAAATTATTTCTGTTTCTTGTTACTGGCGTTTTACTCTCAAACCCGCAAATCGTGAAGCCAGAGGTCCAATCCGTCCAGGCAGCCACGGCAGACACGGTTTGCCGCTTTGGAATCACCTCCCCCCTGGGAAGCAGCGGCTATGATATTGCCAGCATTGGGGTCGGGTCTTACCTGGATTGGGGGGCGGTAACGAATCCGAGCCTACCCTCTGGGGTTGAATATATCCGCGTACTGCGCGTCCGTGATGATGTATACGAACAGACGCGAGACAATTTGCCAGCCTGGGTTCAGGCGAACCTCGGGGGTGTGTGGGTGGTGGGGAATGAACCAGATACCACCTATGAGGGTCAAGACGCGCTTCTCCCTGAGGTATATGCTGACCGTTATTTCGTATTAGCCACAATCATACGCAGCCTGGACCCATCAGCCCACATTGCGTTTGGCTCGATTGTTCAACCGACCCCTATCCGGTTACGCTACCTGGACAGGGCCTGGGACCAATTAGTGGTCGATGCTGGAAGTCCTGCTGAAGCTTCAGCGTTGATCGATTTCTGGTCGATTCACTCGTTTATATTAAATGAGCAGGAGGGCAGTTGGGGGACCGGAATCCCACCCGGTTTTGAAAACGACCATGCGGATGCGGTGATCATAACAGATTTAGCCGATACCTACTCCATTGATATTTTTCAACAACGCCTCATCGACTTTCGCAGCTGGATGGCTAATATTGGAGAACGAGGTAAGCCGCTTTGGATCACTGAATATGGCAGCTTGTTGCCACCCATCGATCCTCCCGGTGGCCCCGATTATGTTAATGTGAGTGACCCGGATACAGCTGACTTTATGCTGGCGACATTCGATTTTATGTTGAGCGCCATAGATGATCATACCGGTCTTCCCGATGATGCGAACAGGCTGGTGCAGCGCTGGTTCTGGTACAGCCTGAACGACCATCGCTATAACTTTGGCGGATCCCTTTTTGATCCTGATAATGGAAATACAGCGACGCTGGTAGGCCAGGCTTTTCATGATTACCAATCGATAAATCTGGCACAGCCAGACCTTTTCCCAGTAAGTTTATCGATCGCTCCTGTTTCCTATAACCCGGCTCGTACTCTGGTTAATTATCGGTTGGATCTGAAGATAGGCAATGCCATATCAGCCGATACCAGCTCCAGCGCACAGGCTTGGATATACGATGGAGACCCGGATGCTGGGGGAACCCTCATCGCCGGACCAATATCGTCTGATGCTATTCAGCGCTGTGGCGGTAGCGGGATGGTAACCGCCTACTGGATGGCGGTTCAACCGCTGACCGATCATACCCTTTATGTCCAAGTTGAACCGATCGATGTATTAGACTCAAACCCGGATAATAACCGGGCATCTTTTATTGTGTATACCGAGCTGCCGAAATTGTGCTTTCTACCTTTAATCTATCATTAAATGTATTTAGGCATTCCAAGCTCGTCAGCTGGCAACTTGATCCGATGGATGATATTGGACTGGAGTTCATTTTGTAAATATCTGTGAGCAGGTTTCTGATCATGCCTGCTTTTAAGCTATCAAAAATCAGAAATTATGATCATGCAAGCTTCTTTCTGTTATAAGTTCAAGTGATTCCTGTACTTTAACAATTGCATAAATTGATTATTGATTATGAAAAAGTGGGCAGA
>CAZXPK010000153.1:0-8172 GCA_964642565.1 uncultured Anaerolineaceae bacterium | reverse complement strand
GAAGCCCAAGCAACCTTATTGACATCGATCATTCTAGGGGTAAAAGCCCACGGTGCCAATGTAATGATCAGGTTTGCTTAAAATCTAGAATGTATCACAATATTATCAATATATCATACACATATATTAACACTATTGATTCCTATTCCATCAAGGAGTTAAGCTAGGTATTGTCATTTCGAAGTGTGATCGTTAGTGTAATTAAAAAAAATACTAGTAAAATTAGAAGGTAATTGATAAGTCAAAATAATTGGTATTTGTTATTGGTTAAAGTTCCTTTTTGAGAATCGGTCATGGGATTTTATAAAATCGCTATTGTCTTATTGGTTGAAATGGTCTACCAGATGTTCCAGGGGATTACATTATTTCTGGTTAAGCAGCTTATGTAACTTATCAAATTTATGACTAATATTTGATGAAGGGGGCGATGCGAGCGGCTCTTTGATGAGAGCAACTTGATAATAAGTATTGTGTCTCCGACCATGTCGGAAGGGCGGAGCGTCGAAATGATCGAAAAGTTAGAATGTGAGTGGAACAGGATCATGGACACAGACAAGGATATCAAATAAAACAGAATGTTTGAAGTCAGCCAGACTATGATCGATATACTGAAGCAACATCGGGTTGTGGTCGTCATACCAGCATATAATGAAGAACGCTTCATAGGTAGTGTAATCCTCAAGATCTTGCAGTTTCCGTTGACAGTCATTGTTGTGGATGACGGCTCAACCGATGCCACTGACCTCGTTGCTAGAGCAGCTGGTGCTCTTGTCGTCCATCATGAACACAACATGGGCAAAGGTGTCGCATTGAACACTGGAATCTATGATGCTCGTAAGATGGATCCTGAGGTCATTGTGCTCATTGATGGTGATGGTCAGCACCTCGTCCGCGAACTACCCCGTCTGATCAAGCCTATCCTGGAAGACCAAGCCGATATCGTTGTTGGTTCGCGCTACCTCCAAAAGACCTTCCAGGTTCCAGCTCACCGTTTTGTAGGACATTGGTTCTTCAACCAGCTCACAGGGCTCGCATCACGAGTGAAGGTTACTGATTCTCAGTCTGGCTATCGAGCTTTCTCCCCCCGTGCATTCAACACGGATCTGTTTCTAAGCCCTAATTTTTCTGTCGAATCTGAGATGCAGTTCCTGGCCTATGATTACGGCTTGCGAGTGACCGAAGTACCGATCACTATTCGCTATGTTGACAAACCGAAACGTTCGGTTATCAGCCAAGGCACGTCAGTTCTGGGTGGCATTATCAAGCTCACCGGTCAGTACCGCCCTCTACTCTTCTTCAGCCTTCCAGGGGCGTTGGCAGTGCTGGGGGGTCTTGGTATGGGGTTGCTTGTCGTCGAAATTTTTAGCCATAAAAGTGAACTAGCGGTTGGTTATGCTATGATCAGCGTCCTTTTAGCTATTACCGGGATGGTATTGTTCTCAACGGGGATTATCCTTCACTCAGTTCGAGGATTGTTGAGTGATATGCTGCGCAAGAATGGCTACTCCAACGAGAACCATGTTACCAAAGACCGAACAATCACTTAATATACATAGATCATGCTATCTCATCCACCTATATTACCGAAAATTACCGTCATTACGCCCTCATATAACCAAGGCCAGTTCATTGAGCAGACTATCTGCTCCGTTCTCGGTCAGAATTATCCAAACCTAGAATATATTGTGATGGATGGTGGTTCGACCGATGGAACTTTAGATATCCTGCAAAATTATAATGGACAGTTATGTTGGATGAGCGAAAAGGATCGCGGTCAATCCCATGCAATTAATAAAGGGTTGGCTTTTGCTACTGGTGAGGTAATTGCTTTATTGAACTCCGATGATGTTTATGAGCCTAGTACTTTACTTACAGTAGGTGAATTCTTTTCTCATCATCCTGATGCCTTCTGGCTTACTGGGTGGTGCCATTCGATGGATGCTACTGGGAAAGTTATAAGAATTATCCCTACATTGTACAAGATGTTTTGGCTAGTATTGAGGAGTTATAAAGCCTTGTTGGTGCTGGATTACGTTTCTCAACCAGCCACTTTTTGGCGGAGAGAAGTAATTGAAAATGTGGGTGATTTCAATGAAAACCTACATTTTGCAATGGATTACGACTATTCCCTGCGTGTTGGCAAGCATTATAAGCTATATGTACTTCATCGTTACTTGGCTCGCTTTCGTGTTCATGCCACCTCCAAGGCTGGTGCCTCAGCCCATAACCAGTTTGATGCCGACCTTAAGATCGCCTGTAACCATACAGATTCTCTACTTTTTCAGCGTTTGCACAGTTGGCACAATGCATTGGTAGTTACTGTATATCGTTTGTTATTAGCACGCAATGCATAATTTTTTATATCCTTACGAGCGTTCGCCAATTCGAATTAATCAAATTGATGATTGAAGAATCGATTCTTATAACGGGCGGCTCGGGTTTTATTGGTACCAATTTAATGGAATATTACCTCCAAAAAGGCTGGAAGGTAGTAAACCTAGATATTGCACCTCCAAGAAACATGAGTCAAAAGCCTTATTGGAAATATGTAGATATTCTCAATAGGGACGCACTATTACACGTTGTGAGTGAGTTTCAACCTTCATTTTTTCTCCACTTTGCAGCTCGTACTGATTTAGATGAGAAAGTTGGTCTAAAAGGTTATGCAGCAAATATCGAAGGTGTACATAATATCATTGAGATTATAAAGAATGTTCCATCCATTCAACGAACGATATTCGCATCGAGTCAACTCGTTTACCAGATTGGATACCAGCCAAAACATAACACCGATTATTGTCCAACTACAGTGTATGGGAAAAGTAAGGTCTTAGGGGAGAAAGCTGTGCTTGGTGCTGTTGGATTGAATTCATGTTGGAGCATAGTTCGCCCAACCTCAATCTGGGGACCTTGGTTCGAGGTACCTTATAGAGATTTCTTTATTGCTATTGCCCGGAATCTCTATACCCACCCAACTGGGTTACAGACCCTTAAGCAATGGGGATTTGTGGGTAACTCTGTTCATCAGATCAATATGCTTATCAATTCGCCTATCGAAAAGGTGAACAAGAAAATATTCTACTTGGCTGATTACGAACCGATTGATCTCCTGGATTTTGCAAATTATGTGAGGTACTCTTTGGGAATGAATCCAATTCGCACAATCCGAAATGATTGGTTGTTATTGATCGCTAAGCTTGGTGATCTATTTCAAAAGATAGGCTGGCGTAACCCACCGCTGACTAGCTTTCGTTACCACAATATTGTTACCAACGAAACCCAAAACCTAGAGCCATTAAGGAGCATAGTCAACCTACTGCCGTATTCTACAAAACAGGGGATTAAAAATACTCTCCGATGGCTACAAGATCAGAATTTGATTTAATATAATTGTCATGAAAATCGCCCTAGTTTGTACTCACGGTGGTCATTTAACAGAAACACTGCAGGTATTAAGTGCATTTGCAGGTAACGATATTTTCTTCGTCACACATTTTAGTGCACGCAATGATGAAATCAATTCTATCGCCCCGGCTTATTATTGTTTGAATATCGGTGAAAGAAAATTGCTTTTTATTAAGACATTTATATGGGGCTTATCAATCCTTTTAAAAGAACGACCGGATGTCATCTTCAGTACTGGATCGGAGATTGCTTTACCTTTCTTCTTTTGGGGGAAGATCCTAGGTATTAAAACCCTCTTTTTAGAAAGCTGGTGCCGCGTAATTAAGCCTTCTCGAACTGGGAAATTAATTTACTATCTGTCAGATGAATTCTGGGTTCAATGGCCTAGTCTTCTTAAGTCCTATGGTTCCAAAGCAACATTTCATGGATCCGTGACGTGATACTCGTCACTGTAGGTACTCATGATCAGCAATTCAACCGCCTAGTAAAAACAGCGGATAGAATGGCTGAGTTAATCGATGAGAAAATTGTAATACAGCGAGGTTATAGCGATTTTATTCCTCAACAAGCCGAATTCTTCGATTGGACTTCTATGAATGAGATGGAAGGATGGATTGTAAAGTCACGAGTTGTAATCGCCCACGCTGGTGCAGGCACGATAATAACAGTTATTAAATATGGTAAACCCTTGGTATTAGCTCCCAGATTAAAAGCTTACAGAGAACATCTCAATGATCATCAACTTGAGCTGGCTTCTGCACTGGACCGAGAAGGAAGGGCGATTATGGTAGTAGATATATCAATCAAATCGTTAATAAATGCGATTAATCTTGCAACAATAAAACATTATACATCCGGTCAACCTGCTCACCTTATTCACCAATTGCGTCAGCAATTATCCAAATGGCAACGTTTCAATAAGCCAATTTAAAGAGGATTAATTGTGCAGATAGGCATGATTCTTTCTACTCCATTACCAGCTATGGAGGGTATTGGTTTTTATACCTGGAACTTAGCCCGGTTTTTAACCCACCGGGGTTATAAAATTCACTTAATCACACGTGGTGGTTATCGTTCCATCACCCCTCAAGAAGTAGATGGGATCACCATTTGGAGACCAATCTTTTTTCCGATATATCCTTTCCATGTTCATCTTCACAACTTGTTCGTCAATTCCCTAATCCACCACCTCGAATCGGAAATCGATATCTACCATTTGCACACCCCATTGGTCGCCATCCCTTCAACTCAAAAACCCATTCTGGTTACCGTACATACGCCACTCAAGGCAGATTCAAGATCAATACAGGTAGATAATTGGCTGAGTCTATTGGTAAAGCTCCAAATGCCTGTAAGTCTTCACGTAGAAAAACAGTTATTAAAAAAAGCAAATCGATTGGTGGCTGTTGCTCAAAGTGTGGCTGGTTAGCTAAATGAATATGGCTTCAACCCTCAAGATATACCTGTTCTAGGGAACGGCGTGGATACAGATATCTTCTTTCCATCTATAAATAATTCAGAATCCACCCCCTTATATTTCCTGTCTGCAGGCCGTTTAGGGCTGCGTAAAGGATTTGAAGATTTGATTCTGTGTGCCCAGATTGTGACCCGGCATCATTCGAATGTACAGTTTTGGATAGCGGGTGATGGTCCACTCCGCGATAAACTTGAAGGCTTGATAAAGCAGTTAGAGCTGACAGCTCATGTCCGGTTACTCGGACATATCTCAAGTCATAAAGCGATGGCGAATCTGTACCAGCAGGCAGCTGGCTTTATTCATCCAGCTCATTATGAGGGACTACCAACTGTTTTACTCGAAGCCATGGCTTGTGGTTGTCCAGTAGTTGCCACTGCTGTGAGTGGTGCCCTGGATGTTGTACAGGACGGAATGAACGGTCTGCTTGTAGCTCCTCGCAACCCACAAGGACTAGCGGAGGCTGTAGAGCGATTGCTGATCGAACCGAGTCTCGGAAAAAGCCTGGGGAAAGCTGCCCGCCAGGCTGTTGAAGAACATTTTTCATGGGATATGATCACTTCCCGCTATATCCAGCAATACGAGTGTTTGGTTCAAGGTAACTAAATTTGACCAATCGTGTGAAGTCAGTTTGCTTGGTATCTCCGGGATTGAACAACGAAAACCTTCTTCTCCAACCCTGGCGTTATCTTTATGAAGTGGGACGCCAGCTGGATCAGTTAGGATATGCGGTCACGCTGATCAGTGATGGAGGCAAGATTGTGCAACGGGAGAGCCTGAATGGATTACCCATTCGACGTTTGCATGATGTCCATGTGTTTCCCATCCTCCCAGCAGAAGCGTTGGAATCAGTACTTAATGAGATTGACCCGGACCTGGTGCTGCTGCACGTCGGTTTGACCAGTTTCCTACACCAGGGTTTCCGCTTGTGGCGTAGACGGCCCACCATTGGCATCTTCACCAGCCCTTTATACACACCAGCCCAGATGTTACGGATCGGTCTTGCTAGGCTGTGGCATGAGCGCTCCCTTACTGTTATCCACCTGCTGGGGGCGTTAGCTCCGCGTTGGCTGCTTCGCAGGAATATGCAGCGCAGCGGCTTACTCGGATTAGTGGTGCTGACTCAAACTACGCGTCAGCAGTTGGTCAAACAAGGGTTGTGGCAAAAGCGGATAGAGGTCATCCCACCTGGGGTCGACGAGGTTTGGAGTAATTTGAATCCAGAAGAAGCCCTACATAAGCGCCAATCACTAGGTTACACATCAAAGGATATCGTGGTTGGTTATTTCGGTTCACCGACCACACTTCGTGGGCTGCCATTATTAATCCGGGCAGTTGACCAGGCACGGCGAAAGCTGCCCTCCATAAAGCTGCTGGTGCTCAGCCGCAGGCACCCGGACGAGATGAAACGAGAGAGTTATAGATTGCAGCGCGAGCTGAATGTGGGTGGTCGTGAAAAATATATCCATGTGGTGGATAGTTTCCTAACCCAGGATGACCTTGTTCAGTATGTCGCATGCTGCAATCTGGTAGCTTTGCCATTCGAGTTGGTACCGTCAGATGCGCCGCTCAGTCTGTTGGAAGTGAAGGCGTTAGGTGTGCCATTGGTAACTACTGATATTGCCTGCCTGCCTGAATTAGCATCAGGAAGTATCCATTATCTTGTACCACCGAGTAATACTAATGAGCTTGCTGATTCCTTGTTACGATTTGTGAATGATAAATCAGCGCACGATTTTACGTGTACAAATCAGGCAGTCAAATGGCGAACAATGGGAGAGCATTGGGAGAAAATAATTAATAATCTATGATTTTTATTTATGTAGTAAATCCTTATATCATACAAAATAATAAATAAGATATATATGTGAATTTACTGACCTCCGGACAAAAGATCGGACAACGGTAATGAATATTGTCATCCTGTATCGCGAATGGTTGTTGAGCGATATGCGAGCCGCAAGCGCTCTTCTTGCGGCGTGGCAATCTTCAATACACCTAAATTTCAATGCTAGAACCTTTCAAAATGGCTTTTCCTGAGATCTGTCCGAACTGTTCTGAAAATCTACTAAACAACTGTTGGTATTGGAGCCTCTAAATTAACTTTATAACCCAATTGCTCCAAATGTCGGACCATACGTTTTGTCGTAGCTTGCATATTTCGTTTATCGAAATAATCGCTTCCCATTTCGTCATAAGGTTCTTTGTCTTTGATCATATGATACGACATGATCAGGATAGAGTGGGCAACCGCAATGATGGCTTTCTTTTTTCCTCTTCGACTAGCGAGACGGTGGAACTGGGCAGACAGATATGTATTTTTCATCCGTGAAGCTGCATGTGCCGATTGTGTCAGCGCCGATACCAAAGCTCGATTTCCCTTCGTGGTTTTTCCAGAAAGACGTTTCCCGGCACTTTCATTATTTCCAGGCTGTACCCCAGCCCACGAGGCCAAGTGATTAGCCGTTGGAAAACGGTTCATATTCACTCCAATTTCAGAAACAATGACTTCAGCTGTTCTGCGAGCCACGCCAGGAATAGTGTCTAGAAGTACCACAGCTTCTTCAAACGGGTGGCAATACTCTCGAATCTGTTCGTCGAACTTTGCTATAGTTTCATCCAAGCCATCAATCTGCAGCAATAATTCGGATAGAACAAAACGATGATGTGGTTTAATGCGCCCTTGTAAGGATCGGCTCAATAAGTCTCTTTTTCTTCGCAATTTTCCTTGAGCAAGCTCTGCCATTTGTTCAGGGGTTGTTTCACCCGCGATTAGAGCTTGTAAGATCATTTTCCCAGAAACCCCATTTACATCTGAAGCCACACTGGCTAACTTAATATTTGCACTTTCCAAAACCTTTTGAAGGCGATTAACCAGAGTTGCTCGTTCTTTGACGAATGTACTGCGCATGCGGGTTAATTCGCGTAATTCCCTTTGTCCCTTGGGCGGCACGAAACTGGCGCGTATTAATCCATAACGTAAGAGCTCAGCGATCCATTCCGAGTCTTTGACATCTGTCTTTCTTCCTGGAACTGCCTTAATATGTTGGGCATTCACCAGCCAGACCTCAAAGTTGCCTTCCAATATATTGTAGATTGGCTTCCAATATTCACCTGTACTTTCCATGGCGACATGCGTCACCCCATGGTGCATCAGCCAATCTGACATGGCTAATAGATCGTCTGTCATCGTCCCAAATGTTCGGGTCTCTTTAAAAGGCTTCGCTTTCTCTGTAGAAATAATTACCGTTACCACAACTGTCTTCTTGTGCACATCTACACCGGCACAGCGG
>CAZXPK010000152.1:0-8193 GCA_964642565.1 uncultured Anaerolineaceae bacterium | reverse complement strand
ATATTAAAAGTGTAGGGTGGCTAGTAAAATATCCATTTATTACGTCTTTTATCGCCCAAAATCACCATACAACTCGCTGCGCTCCTTGCAGGCTGTTTCAGCATACCAGTTCCCAAATTGTCTCCCGAATTGTACACGATATGCATTGGTAAGAAGTAAGGAAAGGCGACTCATCGCCCTGTCCATAGAGGGAATTAAAATGAAAGAAAGGGATTCATCAAAGGTCACTTTCCGCGACAATAATTTGTTCTATATCAGGGCATTTCGGCAACATTCTGTCCAGATTTGTCCAATCTAAGTACCCGATTGGATAGAAGATTTATTATTAGCTGAAAGTAGTGTAATCTTATAAAAATTACTTGATGAGATCAAATTAAAAAGGAGGCAACATATGACCTGCATCATCCTCGTACGCCATGGTCAAACAGAATGGAACCGCGTTGACCGCTTCCGTGGGCGTGCTGATGTGCCGCTGAATGAGACAGGCATTGCGCAAGCCGAGGCCACTGGCCTCCGCATGTATGATGAATGGCAGCCAAGCGCAGTATATTCCAGTCCTCTGTCACGAGCTGTGAGGACTGCTGAAGCAATTGCCAAACACTTCGATTTGCCTGTGCAAATTCACCCTGGCCTGGCTGATATTGATTATGGGGAATGGCAAGGATTAACACCTGATGAGGTGCGAGACCGCTGGCCAGCTGCGCTTCATGCGTGGTATCTGCAACCTGATGCAGCGATTATCCCGGGCGGAGAAACTCTGGCTCAATTACGCTCCCGTAGCATAAGCGCTGTAAACGAGCTGTCATCTCGACATGCCGAACAGACCATTGTCTTAGTTGGACACACTGTAATCAACCGAATCATCCTTCTAGGTGTATTGGGTCTGGGCAACGAACGCTTCTGGCACATTAAACAAGACACCTGTGCCATCAACGTCTTCGACGCCGAAATGGGTGATTTTGTGCTTTTATCTCTGAACGATACCTGTCATTTGCACAACTAACAACCCACCTACTCTGATTTACTCGAAGCTTGCTCAGTTTAGCCCGTTGATAACGATATAGCTAATGGCTAACGGGAAGAGTGTGCCAAAAACTCCCATAGACCCAGCAAGTTCCCTCTAGTTGAACTCAAAAGACTTGAATCGCATAGTGAATAATCCTAAAAAGGAATCATGCTTGTATAGCGTTTGAATCAAACATCCCTTTCGGTTACCTAAGGTGGGCTAATAATAGCTCGGTACAACTGAGACATAGTAATGGGGAGTATTACTTAATGGGATTATGGACTTCCTGATTTTGTGAAGGTCTGCTCTGGAATCTCTGTAAATAGGCCGCTATTGGAAAACCTGCCAGGCTGGGTATCCAGAACGAAATCAGCCGATAACCCAACACCACGACCACCGCCGTCGCCTGAGGGATTCCCAACCCGGTGTACAGCGCTGCCATGCTACTCTCCACCACACCCACACCCCCTGGTATGATAAAAGCCACTTTCCCCAACAGCAGCGGTAAGCCATACCCCGCCAGTAACACTCCCAGACTAACGTTTTCCCCAGCGGCTACAAACATGAAGTACAGTGTCAGCATGTCGAAGGCCACGTTCAGGAAAGCCCCTACCACTGGGCGATGCCATGCGCCTTGCCATATCTCATCCCAGGCGCTAAACAGGTTGCTGGCTTCCTGTTGAGTGGCGTTCGGGTCGAAGGATTTTCGCTCTAAACGTGCCACACGGCTGGACACCCCTATGATGGCTTTAGTAGCCTGGCCTCGGAAGCGCACTACCAAAGCTACGCAGCCTATGATAAGCACCAGGATCAGCATCGTCGCTCCAAACCCAATCAGCTGGGCTTGCGTCAGGCTGTGAACCAGGATCAAGTGAACCAACCCAAAAATAGAAACAAATACCAGCATGATCGTGTTGAACTGAGGCAAAAAAATACTCGACAATGTTGCGCCCTCCATGCTGCCTTGGCCTCTGCTTGTCCAACGATAGATCACCGCCGTGGTGCCGATCATACCTCCAGCAACCATGCCAATGCTGTATGATCCCAAAACAATTAAAGTATTAAGCCACAATGACACCTTCTGGTGGGCAATGGCAAGGATACTTTGCAGCAAGAATCCACTCCCCAGGTAACTTAAGACTTGGGCAATAAACGCCAGTAATACAGCCCACAAACTCATTGACTTGAGCACCTGCCAGGAATTCTCCAGGGCGGTGATCTGTGGCAGGATTAAATACAAGGCTATACCTAATACCACCAGGTATCCAATCTTTTGCCAGGCATGATTTTGTGTGAGCCATCCGAATATATTTTTCAAACGTCAAGCTCCGTATTTACGATAAAACCAACGTTTGATCAATTCTGCCGACATAAAGTACATTACTACAATCCCAAAGATGATCAGCAAGTAGGTCAGCGGCAATGGTGTGAATCCCATCAGTCCCGCCAGCGGCGAATAGGGCAGAGCGAGCGTTATCGCCATCACCAGCAGTGTCATACCCAGCATGGTGCGACTTGGGCGACTGCGCGCAAAAGGCAGGCGTGTACGTACTGCAAAGACCACCACCCCCGCTGAGAGGACGGACTCAATAAACCAGCCCGTTTGGAAGGTTTGTTCGGTAGCCTTCATCAGCCATAGAAGCACTCCAAACGTGGCGAAGTCGAAAATCGAACTGAGCGAGCCAAAGATCAGCATAAAGCGACGGATAAAGGAGATATCCATGCGGTGCGGACGCTCGACCATTACATCATCCACGCGATCACTGGCAATGGTCATCTCAGGCAGATCGGTCAGGAAGTTGATCAGCAAAATCTGCTTGGGTAACATTGGCAAGAATGACAAATATAACGAAGCTCCTGCCATGCTGAACATGTTTCCAAAGTTTGCGCTGGTTGCCATGAACACATACTTGAGCGTATTGGTAAAAGTTTTTCGTCCCTGCACAATGCCCTCTCGAAAAACATCCAAATCCTGCTTGAGCAGCACAAGATCAGCGGCTTCTTTGGCTACATCAACTGCATTTGCCACCGAGATGCCCACATCGGCGCTGTGGAGCGAGGGTGCATCATTGATACCGTCGCCCATGTAACCTACCACGTGTGCGCGCTTCTTGAGCGCCAAAATGATGCGTTCCTTCTGGTTGGGATCTACCTCGGCAAAGATGATGGTTTCTTCCACAGCGTGCCAGAGCGCTTCATCGTGCATGTCATCCAGTTCGCCACCTGTCAAGACTCCCACATCACCCAATCCCACCACTTGCCCAGTATGACGCGCCACCAATTTGTTGTCACCCGTAATCACCTTGAGTTGCACGCCCAGTTTCGCCAGCGACTGAATAGTCGCTTGCACACCCTCCTTTGGTGGATCGAAGAACAATAGGAATCCGACGAAATTCATATCGGTTTCCCCTGTTTTGGGAAAGGGGTGTACCTGCCCGCTGATAGATTTGACCGCCACCCCCAGCACGCGGTAACCCTGAGCGCTCCAAGCCGCGAATCTTTCCTGGATTTTGGTCTGTATTGCGTTATCGAGGGCTTTTTCCTGGTCTCCAATTTGGACCTTTGAACAAACCGCCAGTATATTTTCCAGCGCTCCTTTGGTGATCATGGTTGGCGATGACTCATTTCGACCCGCAACCACTGTCAGGCGTTTGCGGATAAAGTCATACGGGATCTCATCTAATTTAACATAGTCATCTGCCCCTTGCGCCCCCTGGTTGACTATCGCCTCATCCAGTGGATTGGGCAGGCCCGTTTGCATGTGCGCATTCAGGTACGCATACAGACTGACTTGGTCAGATGGCTCGCCGTTCACATCTAGCGCGCCATCCAACCGCACTATACCTTCTGTCAGTGTGCCGGTCTTGTCGGTGCACAGAATATCCATACTCCCGAAGTTCTCAATCGATTCCAGCCGCCGTACGATGACGCCATGTTTCGCCATTTCCTGCGAGCCTTTTGACAGGTTGATGTTGATGATGGCGGGCAATAACTGAGGGGTCAGTCCTACCGCCAGTGCAATCGAGAAGAGCAATGAATCAAGCACTGCTTTATGAGAAATTATGCTAAACAAGAAGATGCCCAGAACCAGGACAAACATAACCTCAGTGAGCAAATAGCCCAGTTTACGGATGCCACGCTCGAACTCGGTCTCCGGTGGACGCAGGGTCAGGTGGTCAGCAATTTGACCGAAGGCAGTCTGCAATCTGGTTTGCACGATCAGTACTTTGGCATTCCCACTGCGGACGTTGGTGCCCATGAACACGACATTCGTCCGCTCCGCAAGCCCAGCGCTTTCAGGGATAATCCCAGGCATTTTCTCGACCGGGAAAGTCTCGCCTGTCAGCACGGCCTGGTTGACGAAGAAATCCGTGGCTTCGATCACGAGCCCATCGGCAGGGATCAAACTGCCAGCGGAGAGCAAAACCACATCACCGGGAACAATATCATCGGTCGGGATAGAAACTTGTTTCCCATCTCGCAGTACTTCTGTCTTGAGCGATACCTGGGCGCGAAGTTTTTCAGCCGCATTGTTGGCATTGTATTCTTGATAGAAACTGAGCAGGGCGCTCCCCATCACGATCAACAAGATGATGATGGCATCCGCCCAATCCTGGAGAATGGCTGAGATTACGGTGGCAAATATCAGGATGAGTACGATCGGGCTTTTAAATTGATTGAGAAACAGTCCCAGCCGTGTGACCCGCTTTTTGGATTGTGTGCTGTTTGGACCTACGCGCTGCAGGATTTCCTGAGCGTCGTTTTCGCTCAAGCCAGTTATGGATGAGTTCACGCTCTGAGCGACCTCGTTTACTTCTTTTGACCAAAAAGGAAAAGTTGCCATAGGTTTACCTTGGTTATGTTAACTCATTATACTAAGTACTATCCCCATCCAATTTAAATCCAGTAATGAGATTGTGGTTGTGCATTAACTTGGCTCTTTACTACCATGGTTGTATGGACTCCTTCTCCATGGTGAGTAAAATGCCTGCATAAATGCCTGTATCTATCCGATAGTTAGGCTAGTACAGGCTTTTTGATAAAAGTCCCTATCACTAAAGTGTCAATTACTGCATAGGTTCCAACTTCAATTAATAATAGGTATCTCGATTTCTGATTGTATTTAAATATACAGCTAGAGTTTATCGATCACTCCTAGATGTTAAAACTCGACCAACGTGGAATTCATCCTTACTATCCATGTGACCTGATATAAGCCACCGCCAATCGGTAATCATGCCATTATAGACTCCTGTAACTTTGGGAATAATGAACGAGAGGGAATCCTTTTTCTTCGAGTCAGGAGGCAAAAACCTCAATATTATCCAAAACCAGATCAAGCTAGGAACGTTCTCGGCAGGCTGTGATAAAACCATCCTAGACCAGTTGCAATTCTGTAAGTGTTCCCCACGAGCGGCGACCAGTCTTCAGGCAGACAACTACTAACTCATCCAAGTGGCCTCCCGCAGCTTTGAACAGGCGCAAATTCAGACGCAGCAAGCTCCCATCCGGCCGATTAAACTCCCAGAGTGGACCACCATCTGTAAGATCTAGTTCACCCCATTCTTTTACCAATCGTTCCGTGAAGGCTGCTGGGAAGTGATGATGTGTTCTAGCCCTCTTGCACCCTGTTTGAGCAGCTTGTACACGTCACTTGCTTCATGAGCCATCATCCCAACATGTGTCGTATGATCAATGCCTTAACATGAGCTACGTCAATTCATATCAGTTAGGGATTGCTGCCTTCTAAAAGATATCCTGCCGCCTTCCATGCGTTCAATCCCCCGGTCATGCATGAAGCACGCAAGAATCCAGCTTGTTGTAAAATTTCCATCCCCTCATGGCTCCGTTTACCCACGAGACAAACTACTACGATATCGCGGTCTTTCGGCAGTTCGCTTAATTTTTTTGGCAGTTCATCTAGTGGGATCAATTTACTGTTAGCAATATGAACCTGGTCCCACTCCTCTTGAGAACGCACATCCAGGAAGAAAGCACCTTGCTGGTACTTCTGGTATGCCTGGGCTGCTGAAATTTCGGTTGAACCGGAAAATTTAGGTATCAAAAGAATTGCTGCTCCAATAATGACAACAGCTACAGATCCCAGACCAATCCATTTCCAGAGTTGGTTTTGTCGGCGAGCCTTATGATGTTGCTTCTTTTTGGAACCGAAGGGTTTCGAATTTGAAGGTTTGTGTTTTTGCGACATGGTTTTTATACCCCTCATGTCCCTTTTGTGAAATGCCTCTCATCAGGGTGGTCACGCTCGTCTGAGGGACAAAGCAAGAGCAGTGAACGGGAGGAAGTATTTCCTGCATTACGCCAACGGTGTGGTAAATGCGCCTCGAATAGAAGACTGTCACCTGAATCCAGAGTGAAAGTTTCTCCTTCGACTTCGTAAGTGATGCAACCTTCCAGGCAATACACAAATTCCAGACCAGTATGAACGATGGGTGTACCCCCGCTATCGGCTTGTGGCTTTAGTGTGACCACAAACGGCTCTAGGCCGGAACTGGCAAAACCTGCTCCCAGGTCAGCCAGGGTTCCATGAGTAAAGGCAGCTGATTGACGTTTTCCAGCCTTTTGATATACGATACTTTGTGGATAAATTTGAGTCTCAAAGAAGGCATTGATTGGTGCTTTGAGTGCAGTGGCAGCTTGCTGCAGGGTGCTCACACTCGGTGATGTTTTGCCATTTTCAATCATACTTAAGGTGTTGACATTCAATCCGCTCTGTTCAGCAAGGGCACGGATGGAGAGGCCACGCTCAATACGTAATTCGCGTAAGCGGCGACCAACATTGATCTCGGTAGGTGGATGGGATTGTGATAAATTGGTTTTCATATAGATAGAGATCCTTGCAGTTTTTCTGTTTTGGTAAGATGCGTCAACCAAAATTATAAGTGATATTCGTTGTTTCTTGGGGATAAAACACTATCAAAATCGGTGTTTTCGCAATCTCAGGAAAACGAACAGCCAAGTATAGAGTTATTCTATACCTAGCTATTCAATAAATAATTTCTGGCTATTACCCTAATTTTCTGATGATTTCATTGATACTGGTATTTTTTAAGAAAGGCATTGAGCAATTCTGCGGTCTCAGGTAGTATAACTGCCTCTACCTTGCCCGCATCGCACAAGCTGGTTACCAATGGATTAATGGGTAACCTTGCCATCATTGGTGCACCTGCTGCCTTGGATACTTCATCTGCATGACTGGGTCCAAATATCAGATGCTGTTTACCAGTATCGGGGCACTTAAAATACGCCATATTTTCCACCACACCAATTATGGGAGTGCCCACAAGCTGCGCCATGTGAACCGCCTTGCGGACGATGAGTGATGCCAGGCTTTGCGGTGTGGTCACCATGATGATCCCGCTAACTGGTAAAGATTGTAATGTGGTCAGGGAGGCATCCGAAGTTCCAGGTGGCAGGTCCACAAGCAGGTAATCTAAATCACCCCACATCACATCACCCCATAATTGAGTGATTACTTTACCGATTAATGGCCCACGCCATATAACAGGTTTATCTTCATCAGGCATAAGCAGATTAATGGACATGACTTTTATGCCTACCTCACTGGTGAGTGGTAACAATCCAACCGGACCAACATCCACCGGAGGCTGCAGTCCAAATAGCTTGGGGATGCTCGGACCAGTGATGTCTGCATCCAGCACACCAACCTGGTAACAGGATTGTGCCAAAGCCACTGCCAGGATGCTCGTGACCAGCGATTTGCCCACCCCACCCTTGCCGCTCATCACCGCCACCACATGCTGGACGTGGTTATATTGGGCTGCTGTTCCTTCTTTGGGTTCGCCCAAAACAGCTTTACGCTCCTGATCAGTCATGGAAGTCATGTGCACTGCTACTTCTTCTACTTCTGGCAAATCAACGATGGCGGAATAGACATCGGCTTCAATCTGGTCTTTGAGCGGGCAATCAGGGATCGTCAGGGCAATGGTCACTTCTACTTGACGATCTTTCACCTGCACATCCCGCACCATTTTAAGGTCTGTCAGGCTGCGGTGCAATTCAGGGTCGTTTACTTTAGAAAGCGCGTGTAGAACTTGATCTTTTAATTCCATGTTTTTCTCCATTAGATAGGTATATAAACGCTGCCTTGCCTGGGGCAAGGCTGAGCCAGAATAAAGCTGTCATGATAATCGCCGAGGTAAGGC
>CAZXPK010000151.1:0-8227 GCA_964642565.1 uncultured Anaerolineaceae bacterium | reverse complement strand
ATTAATGATATTGTCAAAATCTTGTCAGTTATTGTATTTAGTTAAGTAGCCCGCATAACTTCGTCTGCTTCAGCGAGACGCAACTGAGCTTCGTTATGGCGACCAGTATTTTCTAACAATGATGAGAATGAGAACAATGTCTTCGATAGGTAAGGCCGCATATTTGCCTGGCGGTAGTAATTTATGGCCTCATTCAAGAATTTCTCGGCTCGCTGGTAGTTCTTAATCTGTAACATGCAGATCCCAAGCAGATAGTTAGCATTTGCCGCCCCCACGTCATTCATGTAGCGGTGCATCTCGCTCACGATCTGTTCCAGATCACCAATTGCCTCCATCTTTCCGGAAATGAATTGGGTCATCGCCAAGCCAGCCTGCCCATTTAACCTGGGAATGATTGCCCCGGATACCTGTGAGCGGTCAATCCCTTCTTTGAAAGCTGCCGCTGCATCTGGTATACGCTCCAGCTCTAGATTGGTATAGCCAATACAAACCAATCCATTACAAAGGCAATCCATGTTATCCGTCGCGATGGCCTCCTCTACGCTGCGCTTGCCCAAAGTTAATGCTCGCTGTGTTTGCCCCATTGAGAGGCATGCCCAGGCAGCCAGGAGATTGACGTCAGAGGCTGTCAGTGGAGAACCCAGACGATTTGCTGTTTCTTGAGCCTCGAGGATCGCTTCCTCGGATTTGGTAAAATCACCTAACTGAGCCAGGACTTGTCCTTCCAATGCAAAAGAAAGCGCTTTGATATTCATATCATCATACTTACCTGAAAGACTCAACGCTCGATTTATCCAGTCTAAAGACATTCCCGGATCAACGAAGGTGGTCATCAGGGCTTTGAAAAAAACCGGTTGTATAGAGAGCTGTTCATTGCCAAGTTGCTCGGAAAGCTCCAAGCACTCAGTCAGTGCTGGCCCTGCACGTGTCCACAGGCCACGAGCCAAGTAAACATTAGCAGTCGAATGGAGCACACGGATCAATCTCTCTTTATCCTGGATATTACGAGCAATCGCTTCAGCCCTGGCAAGGCGACTTAACTGCTCTTCATAAGGCGTAAATTTATAAGCTGCTTCTACCCAGCTGAGGATAGATTCATAGATTTGGATATTCAATCCATCAGCATTATTTTCTTCTGCTTGGTGATCGAGAGCTTGAATAGCCTGATCGAAATATGTGATGGCTTCGCGCATGGCAAATCGATCGCGTGATATTTTCCCCATCTGAGCCGCGTAAATAGCGACCTTATCAAAAGTTTCACTTACCCAAAAATGATGCACCATAGCAGCCCCGATAACATCCAGGCCTCCGGAAATGGTTGCCTGGGGTTTGTCAGGCACCGCTAACAATAGCCTTTCAAGCACCTCAGCAACTGCCCGATGCAGGTGGCGTCTTTCTGCCTGGCCTAGCTTCCCATACAAGTATTCTTGAAAAAGCTTATGGCGGAACCGAAAGCGGCTTAATTGGTGTGATCCCAATCGGAATTCCCCCTGCTCCTGAACCAATCGATATTGCCGTTCTAGTTCTCGGGATAAATTTTGGAGAGCTAGATTTGCATCGCGACTGAGAATGGAGGATATTATTTCAGCAGTAAATATATCCCCTTCGACACTGGCAGTGTTCAGCAATTCTCGTAAATGTTTTGGAAGCTTTTCAAGTTGTTGCGCAATGACCGCTTCAATTCTGGCGGGAAGTTGATAAGATTCGACTTCCTTGTTTACAATCCATGCCCCCGTATCATCAAGCACCAAACTCTGGTTTTCCTTCATATTACGAAGCATTTCCACCGTAAAAAGAGGCTGCCCTTGGGTAAACCTGTATAGATTCTCGCGGAAGTTACGATCTATATGATTCGATTCGCTGTCGACAAGAGCATCAATAAAAGCTCGCCCCTCGGATGGTTCAATCCGGTTTAGATCGATCATGATTTCGCCATAATAGCGTGACAACTCTAAAACTAAAGGAGGCAAGGGACTCGATTCGCCTATACCATCCGGCCCCGCTGGATGACCAAAATTTGCCTCATCCAGACGGTAAGCACCCAGCAGTAATATCCGGCTTCCTGCCAGGCGTCGTCCAAGATGATATAGAAGATTTTTCGATGCATCATCCACCCATTGCAGGTCGTCGAAGATGATTAGCAACGGATAGTGAGTTGAGAGAGTTTTTAAGACCTGAGTCATTTCTTCAAGGACCAAATCCTGGGCAAGCAGAGAGCGGTCGCTGCGTTGACTTAATTCTTGGAAGCGCTCCAACCAATCCGCTGGACCGGCAAGGTAAGGCGCTATTCTATCAACTAGAGGTACTGCAGGAAGAAACAGATTGATCAGGTGTGAACCGTAGGTAGTCATTGTACGCATCATATCAGGAACCGCATACCAGGTGCGAAGAGCCTGATGGCGGTTTGCTCCGAGAATGATGCGACCAACATCCATATCTCCAGTAAGCATCGCCAAAATATCCCGAAAAGGACGGTATGGATCGCCTACGCCAGATTGAGCATTGCATTGACCACAGGCTACAAGTAAGTCAGGAATCCATTCCTGGGCCTGCCGGGCAAACTCAGCCATCAGAGTTGTCTTACCGCTACCCGCGTCTCCCAAGATGAACACAGGCAAGCCATCTCCTCGTTGGGTTTGCTCAAGGTATGATTTTAAATGACCTAACTCTCGATTTCGCCGGACAAAGTGGTAGGGCATTTGCGATGGAAACTCGCCCTGTTGCAAGTAAGGAGGAATATCAAGTTCATTCACTCGCAGGCCAGGCGCTGTCACATGACTACCACGGCACATCTGGAGGAATTTCTCGCGTTGCAAGTCGGGGATAGCCAGGTGTTCAGCGAGAAGCTCAGCGATTTGACCAGAAGGTTTACGCTCATCCCTTTCGATTTTTTTGATGGTCACTTCTGCGCAACCGACTCTGCGCGCTAAATTGGCGCGCGTCATGCCCATTGCATTGCGTCGGCGTTGAATCCATTCGCCGATAGATACGAATTCTGTTGTTCCGCTACTATCCATATTTTTCCTAAACTGTATCCCCAAGTGTACCCGTTAGGGGTACCCAAACAAACTACAAATCAGGTCTAATAGATAAAGATTATCACAATTATACACGATAGGAGTGAAAGATGACCGACAAAATATTTCAAACAGAAAGTTCAATAAAGACAGTATACACGCAAACGGCTGAACAGCAAGGTGAAGATTGGATTCAAGCGATCATTAACCAAGATTTCGAACACCTGACAGCGATTTGCCATCCAGATATAAAGAGCACTCTGTTGTTACCCAAGCGGATTGCTCATCTAGAAAGTGCGACTGATTTAGCTAAGGAAGTTGAAGATTGGTTCGGTGAGTATGATCTCATCCAAAAAGAGCAGTCCCGCGTGGCTATGGTGGGGGAGAAATTAGCGATTTTCTATAGACTGATATGCAAAGAAAGCAGTGGAGCAGACATTATAGAACAGCAACTGTATTGCACCGTTCGTGATGGCCGAATAGAACAGCTAAGGTTAATTTGCAGTGGCTTTCAACCTGATCTTGTTTCGATTGCCACTCCTCTCGCTGGCGTATTTACTGGCTCACCAATCAATATACAGTCCTCGCTAGCAGGGATGCCCCAAGCGAACGCACTATTGGAGTTCAAGGCCGATGTAGGACAGGGATCAACCTGTGCCATGCTCACGCCATACATAAAAAGTAAATTGGGAGGCTTGAGCTCCGGTGAGGTATTGGAAGTTCATGTCGATGACATAACAGCAAAAGAGGATATAGAAGCCTGGAGCCGGCTTTCGGGAAATTTAATATTGAAAATAGACCAAACCTCTGATCAGGAATTGGTCATTTATATACAGAAAAAATAAAAACATTAAATTATAAGGAGACATTAAAATGGCAAAGCTATTGATCAATTGTACACATGGCGAAGATGACCCGGAACGAGCCACTCTCGCCTTTATTGTAGCTAATGTAGCTGAATCTGCTGATCAGGATACAATCGTTTTTCTGACTACTGACGGGGTATGGCTGGCTACGAAAGGTTATGCAGGACGGATCCACAAGGAGGGTTTTCAACCACTCGTTGATGTAATGAGCTCTTTCATAAACAATGGGGGCCAAATATGGGCCTGCGGCACTTGCACCAAGCCGCGCGGAATCACTGATGCTGATCTGATCCCAGGGGCAAAGATTGTTACCGCTGCAAGTGTGATAGAGCAAATAGTGGCCGGAACCCCGTCCATGTACTTCTAATTAACAACCAAAACGATATGGAAAAGATAAAGAGGAAAACAACTATGAATAAGGAACTTCAAGGTCTCGTCGAAAAATTAGAAGCGACACCTACGCTTCCTCCAGGCTCTGATGAACGGTTCAATGGGTATGCAGGGATGGGCGTTCCATTCATGTCGGGTCACATATTAGCTATGCGGCGCTTTGCGGTTACCTCAATTGGACCAGGATATACATCGGTATGGCATCGCAATCCTGCTGGAGAGTGGTTTTTCTATACCACCGCACCAGCCCGCCAGTCATGCCCGCGTTACTTTGGCGTTATGGCATCGGATTATGTGCAAACAGATATCCAAATTCAATGGAAGGCAGACAACCATTTAAGCATCCGTGTTCCATCGATTCCGCTTGAATGGGAAGTCGGCATGAGGTTAACCCTAGCGACCCGCATGATGAACTTTATGGCATCGATACTTCCCGAGGCTGCATGGCACAATACAACATTTTTATCTGCAATGGGAATGATGGCAGGACCGATGTTGGGAGTAGGGCATGTCAGCCTAGCAGGAAACGTACCCAATGGGCAGAGCTTTATAGCTAATCCGCGCCTTATCTGGGCAATCACGGACAGCCACGCAACACTAGCTGGAGAAGATCTTGGGCTCCCTGGGCCTGTCAAACCGCAAGCCCATCTGGCTGATTTCTGGATTCCCCAGCAAGGGCTTTTTGCGATTGGTGAATCATACTTCGAGACATTTGACCCATCGCGCCATTCAGCAGTTATCACTGGAGCAAAGCTGGTAGCTTCCTAATAGATTCGAAAACATCATCCTGCCTGTTTAGGCATCCCCCAGTCAGGCAGGATGATTGAATATATTTAGATCCATTTGGATTAAAATAATTACGCGCATTCTCAGAATCATGTATATTCCTCCTCAGAACAAATCTGCCAAAATCATTACCACTTCAAAGTAGGTGCACCCATGTGGAACACTGTAAGCTCTAAATTGAAGTTGTGGAAATCTAAGATATTGAAAAGGTCGAGGGTTCGAATCCCGCCAAGTCCACAAAATTTCATGCATTTTCCCCCAATTGCCGGCTAACTAAGGGCGGTTAATTTTAGGAAACTTCGCCGGTTGGGCGCTGGTTAATTATTGACCCTCATTATGGGCATGGGCTGCATCCTTGATCACCGTTTCCGAGCGATCGGTTGGGTGGGTAGGATCATGCTCACGGCCCATAAACATCATCATCAGGAACATTGAAAGCGGGCAAATCAGGATCAACGCGCCAAATATAACAGTGCTGACTGGGACATTGAAGAGGAAGCTCAGGGCTAACCCGGCGATGGGCAGCAGACAGCATGTCATCATGATGAAAACATGTTTTTTATTCATGACTTAACTCCGTTTGAATGGTGGAAACAGGATTGATAGATTATCATTCTCGATCTTTGTCTGGAACTCATCTAAAGGGCGGGGTGGAGGGCCTGAAATTACCTTGCCGTAGATATCGAAGTGCCCATTATGGCAAGGACTGACGTAATTTTGGATATCGGGATGCCAGGAAACTCGGCATGCCAGGTGGGTGCAAATGTTTGATAGCACCAAAACAGTGGTTTCATCTTTGCGGATCACAAAAGCGCCAAAGCTCAAAACAGTTTTTTCCCAACCATTGACCTCAGAAAGATTGAAATTAAACAGCTTTGGTATGCCGATCTCATAATTGTTCAATGGTCCTACTGGAATCCATTTTTCGGTTTCTTTTACTATGAGTCCAGGTGAGATGAGAAAGTCTACCCCAGGTAAGACCAAAGCTACGCCGATCAACGCGCCCGTGATTACGGTTACACCTTTCACGAATTCCCGCCGAGACAACTGACTTGATGATCGTTTGCTCATCCGTCCTCCAATCTGTCACATTTCAGTCACCAAATCAAAAAGACTAACACCTATCTGTGGCTCTGCTAACAGCCAATTCTGTCCATCATTAATAAAACAAAAACTTAAGTCGGTGATGACTTAGTTGAACGCCTTTCAAGGCAAATCCCAGGTAAAGGTTCTCTCTGGAGCATCGATGTTCTTAATAGTTAAAGTGAGCTTGGTAGCTATGTCTAAGATCGATTTACCTGCATTGCTCGCCGGAAATGAAAGAGTTCCTGATACGTGGTGCCCGCCAGACGGACCGTTCCAAGATAAACCCGATACTGAGACACCTTTATCCGTTGTGAGAGTGGCTAAAGACGCCAGATCCATACTTAAATCCACCGAATGGGTATTCATGCTAACCTCAAACTTCAAGTTGTCGTCTGCTGAGCCCAAGTTCGTGGGCTGCACACTGAACGCTACAGCACCCTGATCATCGGTCCTGATCAGCTCATCAGAATTAGAGCCCGATTGGGACGATGTGGGTTGAGATTTTGCACTTGCTACTCCTGGATTAACCGATATTCCAGTCTGTGCTGATCCACATGCCACAAGGATTAATCCGAGAACCAAGACCATTAAAAGACTTAACTTTTTCATACTGTCTCCATTGTTGAATAGATTGATGCCGATTGAATAGCTTTATGACGTTCTTTAACAAGGATCACCAACATAACCGAAATCCCAACCAGGGTCATTCCCAATCCAACCAGCATAAAAATCGTTCTATATTGGGCCAGTAAGGTTGCAGCAGCAGTTAACCCCAGGATGGGAAGAACATCAGTTACGTGATGGGCACAGCAAGCAGCCATAGCGAGGGTCGAGGTTGCGCCACTGGCACCAGTGAGTGCCCCTGAAGGTCTTGGATTAGGAACCGGAACAAAGAGTCGCTTCTTTAATATGACGTAGAGGCCTATTTGCACACCAAACCCAATAATGATGGGAATGACAATCCATCGGTCTTGCCAAAAATACTCAATGGCATGTCGAGGACTTTCAGCCCATGACACGAGACCGAAGTAAAGGGCGAATAAAAAAATCCCACCCGCCAACCCAGCTCCGATAGGTATAAGAATACACCGATATTTAGTCACCCTAGAAATCTCCAATGCTAGTGAAACCTTCTTTATTTCCAAATCATACATTGGAGAGCAATTGCGGTCACGCGCAGCTTAGCCTGTTCAGCCATAAGCAAACTCGCTTATAAGCAATTCTGCCTATATGACCATGCGTTGGATGGCGCTCATCGGGCGAACCAACCTCACCTATAATCAAGGAACATTCTGGTCATAGAGGATTCCATCTTGAAAATTCGCATTCGAAGCAGTTTATTGAGTGTATTGATCCTTTTCCCCCTACTCGGACTTATATTAGCGGGCTGCAGCGCATCTTCCAATCAGCCAATGGCTGCCATCGATGATATTCCAGAAAACATAGCAACAGCTCCAGCAATCACCAAGCAATCGTACCAATTTGCAGTTGCTCATCCCGAGTTAATGAAGCAAATCCCTTGTTACTGTGGCTGTGTCGATATTGGGCATACATCTAATTACGCCTGCTATGTCTCGAGCGTGGATGCCAATGGGAAAATCACCTATGACGATCATGCGTTGGGATGCTCGATCTGTGTGGATATCACCCAGGATGTGGTGAGATTATCGAAGCTAGGGAAACCCGTGACCGAAATCAAGGCATATATCGACCAGACATACTCTCAGTATGGGCCTGCTAATATTCCCTAAGCAATGAGAACTGCGATGGTGAGAAGTGTCCGGTGGTGGCAAATGTCTTTGCTGGCTGGAATTATGCTAGCGATTATGTTCATCCCTTTCCCGACTAGGAACGTCGCACCTGCTGAACGTACATTTTACCTTGATGCCAAGCGCTTCCAATACGATCCCGCGGTCATAAGGGTGAACCCGGGTGATAAGGTTACCATCGTGCTGGCAACCAGCGATGTGATGCACGGGCTGTTGATCGATGGATACAACCTCGGAACGATGACCCAGCCGACAAGAAAGGGCACAATCACATTTATCGCCGATCGGAAGGGCACCTTCCCCTTCCATTGCA
>CAZXPK010000150.1:0-8253 GCA_964642565.1 uncultured Anaerolineaceae bacterium | reverse complement strand
TTTACGAAGGATTTCGCTGGATTCAAGTAGCGTATTGGTTTGATCCATTATTTTTAATAGCCAAATTTTTACAAGTATATCTGTGGCTTGATATATTATATATTATATATTATTTTATAGTTTCTGTATAGTTTATTGAACGATTAACGGTGTAAATTCTGTAAAAAGACACATTCTGGAAGACCCCTGGTATTAAGTGTGAGCTTATCTACCTGACTTACTGGGGTAGCTAATAACTCCTGAAGCATAAAAGCATCCATTTGACAGATCTCTGGGTGATGATCAAGGATAGCCCGATAAGGGCAATGCCCCAACATGATGCGTGGGTTCTCAATATGAGCTTCCCAATGTGCATGATAATTCATCCGATTTAATATACGGATGGATGAATATAATCGCCGCGTTGGGTTGTATGTATCTAGCTTAAAATTTGCCACCATTTTTCTGGCAATTTTGTCAAGGGATTGATACCTTTCATCAGGTCCAGAGTTCTGCAAAAGGGTAGATAAGAGAGCTTCTGTCAGGTAGTCCAGGTTATTTTGATTGCTTTGCTGGGTACTGCCGTAAATCTGTGCGGGGCGCCCGCGGAGAGCCGCGGCTTTCTGTCCAATGATTTGCACAGTTCCTTGCCCAATCAATATTGAGAGATGGTGGCGAATGTTGGCAGGTGTAACTTTAAAAACCTTACTTAATTCCTCCACCGTTGCGCTTTGTTGTTCAAGTATGAAATTAAGGATTTTCTGGCGCGCATTCATCATATGCTACTATGATAAGTATAACAATAAATGCTATAAATGCAAATATATATTTGCATAATTCCGTTGACATCATTCCATATGAAGGTATAATCCATCTGGCATTCAATTTGAGTTGAGGAGGAAGTCTCTATGAGTCAAGACCTGAATAATCCTGGTTATGATATTCCACCTGAGATGCAGGTTCAGGTTAGCATAACCACGCTGGATAAAATCTATAACTGGGGGAGAAGGTCCTCCGTATGGCCGATGATGTTTGGGTTAGCATGTTGTGCCATCGAAATGATCTGCACCGCCACCAGCCGATTTGATTTTGGACGCTTTGGGATGGAAATCATGCGTCCCAGCCCACGGCAGGCTGACCTGATGATCGTTGCCGGGACCGTCACAAAAAAGATGATCCCTCAGATCGTCAGACTATACAACCAAATGCCTGAACCCAAATATGTGCTCGCAATGGGGTCTTGTGCCTCAGGGGGAGGACCATTTAAGGAAGGATACAACGTAGTTTCTGGGGTAGACGAATTTGTACCCGTGGATGTTTATGTAGCAGGCTGCCCGCCGACACCCCAAGCGCTGTTGAATGGCTTGATTGCTCTACAAAAATTGATTGATACTCAATCAATCAAGACTGTGCGATGGTACCGGAAAGGACCAGAAGAGCCCCTCCCAGTCCCTGTACTTGGACCGGATCTCATGGACCCTCGGAAGTATGCATTAATCAAAGAATATTCTCAAAATAAGCTTCAAGCTCAACAAGCTGCTGCTCAACCAAGCCCTGAACAACCAGCCAAACCAGATGCTGGATAAATGATCAAGGAATAATCGAACTTTGGAGCATGTCCATGGGTAACCAAAACATCGTACTTGAATCAGATTTAACACACATTTTTCAAGATATTATTTCTCGTGACGAGCGAATTTGTTACGAAGGGTACCTGGTAAAACCCGAGCATTTGCTGTCTGTTATGCTTAGGCTTAGGGACGAGCTGGGATATGACTATTTATCTTCCGTAACAGGGGTGGATTATTTGCCAGAAAATAAAATGGAGGTCGTCTATCATATCCGCAAGTCGACTGGGGGCTCACCTCTAGTGATCAAGGCACAATTGTATCGTGATAATCCAGTGGTTTCGTCGATAGTATCAGTTTATCCAGGAGCGGAGTTTCAGGAGAGGGAAGCCTGGGACTTGTTGGGAATAAAATTTGATGGACATCCTGATTTACGGCGGATACTCATGTGGGAAGGCTTTTATGGGCATCCACTCAGAAAAGATTGGAAAGAAGGCTATTACGAGGAAGAGGGGAAGCCATTCAAAAGTCGTTGGCCAGTCGGGTATTATAAAAGTGCGGAACAGAAAAACCTACTTGGATCGAACCTGGATTATCCAGCAGGTTTTGATCCGGAGAGCTGGGTTCCAGAACCCGAAAAAGCGTTATACGCTGGACTCAGCAAGATGGAACGTAAGGATGAAGAAACCGGTATCAGTACTGAGCAGGTGATCGTCAATTTAGGTCCTCAACATCCATCCACACATGGGGTATTTCGTATGGCAGCCAAGCTGGATGGTGAGACGGTCATCGGTCTGAAACCAGTTATGGGTTATCTGCATCGCAATCATGAAAAAATAGGCGAACGCAATACCTTTCTAGGAAATATGCCCTACACCGACCGTCTGGATTATTTCAACTCGATGAGCAATAATTTCGGCTATGCGCTGGCGGTTGAAAAACTGATGGGTATCGCTCCGCCTGAACGTGCAGAATATATCCGGGTGATGATGGCTGAGCTAACCCGCCTCGTTAATCATCTGGCTCTTTTTGGTTTCTTATTGAATGACTTGGGGGCATACTTCACACCTTTCTTATATGCGTTCGAGGAGCGTGAATTAATTTTGGACATCTTTGAGGCAGTCGCTGGCTCGAGAATGATGTGCAATTATTTTCGATTTGGGGGAGTGGCTCGCGACATACCTGAAGGGGTCATGGATAAAATTAAAGACCTGGTGTTCGACCGCCTGCCTCGTAAAATCGATGATCTTGATTTGTACATTACCAATAATGAAATCGTTCGTCACCGGTCGGAAGGGGTAGGGGTATTAACTCCTGAACAGGCAATCGCATATTCAACTGCCGGACCGGTTCTACGGGCTTCGGGGGTACCGTATGATTTACGGCGGGCACAACCTTACAGCATTTATAACCGGTTCGATTTTGATGTCGCGGTGAGATACCATGGAGATGTTTACGATCGGTATTTGGTTCGTCTCGATGAGATGTTCCAGAGCTTGAAGATCCTGCAGCAAGTGTTGAAGGATATTCCAGAAGGACCAATCCAGGAAGGAAAGCCACAATACCAGGTGAGGGTGCCTGCAGGCGAGTCGTACGGATGTGTGGAAGGTCCCAAAGGTGAGTTGGGTTTCTATGTGATTTCGACCGGGAAACCCAATCCGTGGCGTTATCATGTTCGTGCTCCATCATTTATCAACCTGACCCCGCTTGAATCCATGTGTATTGGCAATAAAATTGCGGATGTAGTTGTGATCCTTGGTTCAATTGATATCGTTTTGGGTGAAACGGATAGGTGAGTGAAGAATGTCTGAACAAAAAAATGCTTACATGTATGGAATGGGTGTCCTGAAAGGCCTGGGTCTAGCCTTCAGGCATTTTCTTGAAACATACTTGGATGACCTCCGCCATTGGGGCAAACGCTACAAAACACCTGAAGGGATTGCGTATCGCAGCAGTAAGGAAGTGAGAGGAATATTCACGGTACAGTATCCAGAAGAAAAATTACCGGTTCCTGAAGAGTTTCGATTTGTCCCGTTCCTCTTATATGAAGAAAAAGATGGAAATATTGAATACCGCTGCACATCTTGTGGAATTTGTCCCAAAGTGTGTCCTCCACAATGCATCTGGATCGTACGTGCATCTGACCCGAACACTGGTCGACCTATTCCTGATCCGGCGGAATTTTATATCGATATCGATATCTGCATGAATTGTGGATTTTGTGCAGAGTATTGTCCGTTCGATGCGATCAAGATGGATCACAATTATGAATTGGCAACTTATGATCGAAAATCCAATGTATATGATAAGGTAAAACTTGGGAGACCTGTTTCCTATTATGCAACAGTGCGGCCGATTAACTTCGCACATGAGGAAGCAGCCAGCAGGGAGGCTGAAGAACAGAGAGCCGCCAGGAGAACACACGCCTGATTAGAGGTGCGGATGGGTTATTATTAGTATATGTAAGGATTCGGAGTAATTCGATGCAGAGTGGTAGTATTGACCTACTTTTTCCGTCAAGGGCAATCGAACCTTTGCGGAAGTTACGCGGAGAACGATGGGAAAAATTGATCGATAATTTGATTATATTGGATCCAATGAGCCTTGATCGGATTGCATTCGTATTATTCATGGTCAGAATTGGTGGCTGTACGACCTGTCAATCAGATTCATTTCGTGCCATGAGGGGTTGTATATTATGTTCGAACACCACGATTAAGCGATATAAAGGCAGCGATCAAAACCTAATCGAACTTTATAATGAAGCTAAAAAAGATGTCTCTCAATATATGAAAGAGGTGTAATGAAATGACGGTGGAATTGTTAACGAAGGATGCGGTTCTTGCAGCCCTACAGAACGTGCAGGAACCAGAGTTACGAAAAGACTTGGTATCGTTGAATATGATTCACGATTTGGAAATTAATGGTGATCAGGTTAAATTTACTATTCTCTTGACTACCCCTGCCTGCCCGCTTAAAACAAAAATTGAAAGTGAAGCGCGAGCAGCGGTCATGTCACTAGCAGGAGTTAGTAAAGTGGAAATAAAACTGGAGTCCAATGTACCCAGTGATGGACGGTCCAGAGGTTTGATGCAATTACCAATTCGGAATGCTGTAGCTATTGCATCTGGTAAGGGTGGGGTTGGTAAAAGTACAGTGGCAGTCAATGTCGCGGTGGCATTGGCTCAATCAGGAGCCAGAGTGGGATTGCTCGATGCGGATATCTATGGTCCGAACATTCCAACTATGATGGGAGTAGGAAGATTGCCACCACCGACGAAGGAACAGCTAGTACCTGCCGAAGCCTATGGGGTGAAGATGATGTCGATCGGGTTCCTGGTAAAACCTGATCAGCCATTAATTTGGCGTGGTCCGATGTTACATTCAGCTATAAGACAATTTCTAAGTGATGTTGAGTGGGGAGAATTGGATTATCTAATTGTAGACTTACCCCCAGGTACTGGAGACGCGGCATTAAGCCTGACCCAATCGCTGCCATTGAGTGGAGGGGTCATCGTTACCCTCCCACAGCACGTATCCATAGAAGATGCACGGCGTGGAATGGAAATGTTCCGCCAGCTTAATGTTCCCATTTTAGGGGTAATTGAGAATATGAGTTATCTGGAATTGGCTGATGGCTCTCGATTGGATATCTTTGGAAGTGGAGGTGGAGCGCAATTAGCTAAAGAGGGCAAAGTACCTCTTTTTGGTACCATACCTATTGATGCTGAAGTCCGTGTGGGAGGAGATAATGGAAGACCGGTCATAATTGAAAATCCTAAATCACCAGCAGCATCAGTGTTACGAAATATCGCTGAGCAAATCGCTGCGAAGGTGAGTATAGCTGCGATCGAAAATAATACCATGGTTCCAATCACAATTATCGAGTGAAAGTGATCTTCTTGAAAAGAGGATAGTAAGGTGGAAGACAAACTGCAAAATCCGGTGTCAGAACAAAGCATAGTAGGATTGCGTTTTCAACCCATCGGAAAGATTTACCACTTTGATGCCAGTAATTTTCGAAATGTGCAACCTGGTGATTATGTGGTTGTAGAAACGAGCCGAGGTACTCAATTAGGGAAAATCGTACACTTTGTCAATAACCCTGATCGCAATACAACTACGGGATTAAAGTCCATAGTGCGCATAGCCACACCACAGGATTTATTGGTCCACCAACAGTGGGAGCACCGAGAAATTGAAGCCCTAGCAACATGTCGGGCAAAAGCATCAGAGTTACGGCTGACTGATGTAAAGGTCGTATCAGCAGAGTTCAGCCTGGATGGCAGCCGTTTAATCTTCGTTTATAGCAGTGAGGATGGTGAAAAAACTGATCTCAAATCATTAAAAAGAGCCTTGCAGCGTACATTCCAACAAACACATGTTGAAATGCATCTTGTAGGTCCCAGGGATGTAGCGAAGGCATTGGGGGGGATGGGAGCATGTGGTTTGGAATGCCGCTGCTGCTCCACATTTTTAACAGAATTCAGTCCCATCTCGATCAAAATGGCTAAAGAACAAGGCATATCACTCACACCCACCGAAATAACCGGGATGTGTGGGCGATTAAGATGTTGCCTAGTTTATGAATATGAACAGTATGTGGAAGCGCGCAAGCAATTACCAAAACGAGGTAAATTAGTCATTACACCACGAGGGAATGGGAAAGTATTGGATGTGGTTCCATTAAAAGGAGCAGTAGTGGTTGAATTGGAGCAGGGTGGTCAACATGAATTTATGCATGATGAGTTACAACCCTTGGAAGAGCTGGAAGCATTAAAGAATAAGGCTGATAATGCCTGTGAAAACTGTCCTGAAGACACGCGACCAATAATGAAGAAAGTGAAAAAGAAGCCTCATGGCAGACCCAGATAAACCACCAGATGGCTGGGAATCTAGCCAAATGATACTGGTAGTACTTGCCCATCCGGATGACCCGGAGTTTTTTTGTGGGGCGACAACTGCACGATGGGTGCGGGCTGGTCACCATGTGTCGTATTGTGTCCTTACTTGTGGTGATAAAGGAACCAAGGACCTGACCATTGGAACTGATGAATTATGTGCCATCAGGCAGATGGAACAACGTTCTGCTGCCAAAATATTGGGGGTAGATGAGGTAAGGTTTTTAAATTATCCTGATGGTTATCTTACGCCAGATATTAATCTACGTCGGGATATCACACGAGTAATCCGCACTGTCCGCCCAGATGTACTGGTGACTTGTGATCCCCAGACTTTGTTCACGGCCAATGGAGGATTAAATCATCCTGATCATCGCGCAGCTGGGCAAGCTACGTTGGATGCTGTCTTTCCTGCGGCGCGCGATCATCTGAACTTCATCGAATTGTGGAAGGATGAAAAACTTGAGCCGCATATCGTTCGGGAAGTGTGGGTCTGCGGTACCCTTCAACCGGATATTACCCTGGATGTTACCGAAACCTGGGAAATCAAGATTCAAGCATTATTTGAGCATAAAAGTCAGATTTGGGAACCCGAAAAATTAGCGGAACGTATGCGGAATCGACGCGCTGAGGATAGCACACCTGAAAACCCGCGTTATGAAGAAAAATTTCGCCGATTAATACTAAGCTGAAATTTGTAACCATAACCGGATAAAAGTGATCTAATTAAAGAGAGAAAAAATGAATAATTACCTGGATGATGCTCAGGCTCTTTTTGAATATACACGCGATTTACGTAGAGACCTCCATAAGCATCCTGAAATTGGTTTTAAAGAAATACGAACTGCCAATATCATCGCTAAAGAGTTAACCAATTTAGGGATGGAGGTGAAGACTGGGGTTGGACAAACCGGAGTTGTAGCCCTGTTGGAAGGTAAGGAACCAGGTCCTATCGTACTGTTAAGGTTTGATATGGACGCGCTCCCAATCCAGGAAGAAACTGGAGCTGAATATGCCTCGGTGAATGATGGTGTAATGCATGCATGTGGTCATGATGGCCATGTTGCTATCGGATTAACTGTCGCCCGCCTCCTAAATAATCATCGCTCAGAGTTTACTGGCACAATCAAGTTGGTATTTCAACCAGCCGAGGAAGGCTTAGGAGGGGCGGAAAGAATGATTGCGGATGGAATTTTACATAATCCGCCGCCCGATGTGGTACTAGCGTTGCATGTTTGGAATGAGAAGCCTGTTGGCTGGATAGGAATTGTTGCCGGGCCGGTCATGGCAGCCGCGGATACTTTTTACATAAGGATTATTGGAAAGGGAGGCCATGGAGCTGTGCCTAATTTATGCAATGATCCAATTTTAGCTGCTTCACAGGTGATAAATTCATTACAAAGCATAGTATCGAGAAATATTTCACCTTTAAAAGCCGCGGTCGTTACCGTGGCATCCATTCATGGAGGTGAGGCATTCAATGTTATACCCTCCGAAGTAGAATTGAAGGGGACAATACGAACCTTTGAGAGCGCAGTGCGAGACAGGGTGATCTTGCGAATTCAGCAAATCGTGGAAAATGTCACCCATGCATTGGAATGCGATTCAAGGGTAGAGATAAGGTCGATCACACCAGTTGTGCTCAATCATCCCGATATAACCAGTCGAGTGCAACAGGTGGCGAGCAAGCTGCTTCCAAAAGATCAACTCGATTTTCATACGGTTACCATGGGTTCTGAAGATATGGGTTATATGTTACAACAAATCCCAGGATGCTATTTCTTTATCGGTTCAGCGAATAAGGA
>CAZXPK010000149.1:3863-8369 GCA_964642565.1 uncultured Anaerolineaceae bacterium | reverse complement strand
GGATGCATTCACCTATACTGACGGCAAACTCTATGGTGTGCCTTATGCCACTGAGAACCTTGGGTTCTTCTATAACACCGATCTGGTCTCTACCCCACCCACCACCTGGGCTGAAGTGCTCGAGATTGGACGCACTCTTAAAGCCGAAGGCAAAGTTCAGTTTGCGTTTGCCATGGCAGGCGGAGGTTATGAGAACCTGCCTGTCCTAACCGCCTTTGGTGGTTATATCTTTGGTTTGGATGCGGACGGAAAATGGAATCCTGACGACGTTGGTTTGGACAGCCCAGGCATGATCGCCGGTGTTACTTATTTGGCTGACGCTGCGAAGGAAGGTCTCGTACCGGTCACTGCCGACTATGAAACCGCTCACTCATTGTTTGAAACCGGTCAGGTTCCATTCCTGATGGCTGGCCCCTGGGCGTTGGATCGCATTCGCGCCTCTGGTGTGCCCTATGCTGTGACCAAATTCCCCGACGACGGTGCTCCGTTCCTCGGCGTGCAGGGCTTTATGGTCAACGCCTTCAGCGAAAACGTGCTTTTGGCGCAGACATTCTTGACCGAATATGTCTCCACTCCAGAATTCATGCAGCAGATCTACGAAACCGGATTACGCCCCTCCGCATTTAAGTCGGTCCTTGCGACCACGGATGATCCTGACCTGTTGGCAATGGGAGAAATTTCGAACGCAATCCCAATGCCGAACATACCCGAGATGGGTTCAGTATGGAGTGCGTGGAACAACGGTATCGCCCTCGCCGTTGCTGGTACGCAACCTCCTGAACAGGCCATGAAGGACGCCGCCGACCAGGTGCGTGCTTTAATCCTCGGAGCACTGGCCGGTATGGTCAACTTGCCCGGCAGCTACCAGGACAAGGTTGGATGCGGTGCCCAATGGGACCCCGCCTGTGAAGCAACTGCCATGGTGAAGGGTGATGATGGTAAATATCGACTCAGCGTTCAATTACCCGCCGGAGATTACGAGTATAAAGTCGCTTTGGACGGTGCCTGGACGGTCAACTTTGGTTCAGATGGCGCTCAGGATGGACCGAACTATACGCTTAGTCTGTCTGCTGATAGTAAGGTGACCTTCACCTACAATCCCGACACGCAACTCGTGGAAGTCACGACCGAATAACAGAATCCTGATTGAGAAGGCCGGGGAATCCCGGCCTTCTTTTCATCCCTGTATCACTGAATGAATACTCGGAGGTGAAAGCATGGCTTCCACTGCTATTCCCGACATCCCCAAACCAAAATCTTCCTCTTCGATACCTGTTTTAACTCGATTGTTGCGATTGGCAATTTTAATTGCCATGGATACGTTGGTATTTTGGTTTTTAAGCAAATTGGTATCCTTGGGTTACTTTCCATTAGCAGCTGCGATCATCATTATTACAATTTTTGTTAATGTGGTTATATTGCGGAAAGAGGCCTACCCTATTCGATGGATGGTGGTTGGGCTGATATTAATGGCACTGTTTACCATCTATCCGATTGTATTTACCATCTGGGTTGCCTTTACCAACTATGGTGAGAGCCACCTCATCACCAAGCAGCAAGCTATAGACCAGATATTGAATGAAAAGTATCTCCCGGAAGCTGGGAAGGCATACACCTGGACCGCCTTTAGATCACCAGAAGGTGATTATGTCCTGTGGCTGATAGATGCTGACGGGAATGGATACCTGGCGAAACCGGGGGAAGCTCTTACCCAACCACTGCCCGGTGAGCAGGGGATTGGAGAGCTCGATAGTAAGGGTATCCCAATTACGATTGAGGGCTATCAAAGATTGAACGCCATCCAAGCTGCTACAGATAAAAACCTCACACAAATCCTTTTTGGTGAGGCAGGTAAAACCATCCAGGTCCGTTCCCCAACCGAAGCCGCCGAGCTGCTGCCCCTTTACGTTTACGACTCCGCTCAAGATGCCATGATCAATCAGGATACTGGGATCATTTATAAGAACCTGCGCGGCACCTTTACTTCATCAGCAGGCGAAGCGCTTCGACCAGGGTTTGTCGCCCCAATCAAGTTTACCAACTTTAGAGATTTTTTCATCAGTCCCGCCTTGCGCGGCCCAATGGTCCAGCTTGTAACCTGGAACTTTGCTTTTGCCTTCTTCAGCTTGTTACTGAATTTTGCTCTGGGGTTGGCGATTGCCATCCTGTTCAATGATCCAGACTTCCCTCTTAAAAAGCTTATCCGTTCCCTGTTGATCATTCCCTACACTGTGCCTGCACTGATAACCATTTTGATCTGGCGCGGCATGTTGAATCCCGAGCTAGGTGTGATATCACGCGCTCTCCAAGGATTATTTGGTTGGTCTCCGCAATGGTTCACCGACCAGTGGTGGGCTAAAATAGCCATTCTACTCGTCAACCTGTGGCTGAGCTATCCTTACTTCATGCTGATTTGCAGCGGGGCGCTTCAATCCATCCCCCAGGATATCTATGAAGCCGCGATAGTCGATGGAGCCAGCCCCTGGCAAAAATTTAGGAAAATTACTTTGCCCCTCCTGCTGGTCGCTGTCGGACCGTTGTTAATTGCTTCATTTACTTTCAACTTTAATAACTTTAATCTAATATATTTATTCAACGCAGGTGGCCCACCCATCGCCGGCACACCCACCCCTGCCGGGCACACGGATATCTTGATCAGTTATGTGTATAACCTTGCCTTCTCTGGCAGTCGCGGCGTAAACTACGGCTTTGCCGCAGCCATAACCATCATCATTTTTATAATTGTCGGTGCCATCACTCTCTTCCAGTTCCGCTATACCCGTATGTGGGAGGAGGTCGGTGAAAATGTCTAGCCTGACCACCATGCAACAGCTCCGTACTTCTACCAGTGTACAGCGCAGATTCAGCATCGGGGTGCGCCTGATTGTTGCGATTATCCTGATCATATTCTCGATTTTCCCGGTTCTTTGGGTTATCTCCGCCTCCTTAAACCCGACTGGTACGCTGGCCACTCAAACTCTGATCCCGAAAAATCCGGGGTTCGGAAACTACACTACACTTTTAAATACAGATCAGTTCCCTTTCTGGACGTGGTTTGGAAATTCGATCAAAATTGCATCGATCACATCCGTGCTTTCTCTTTCAATCACCACGGTAGCTGCTTATGCGTTCTCACGCTTTCGCTTTCGTGGACGCCAGACGATGCTCAAAGCCATCTTGCTTATCAATGCATTCCCCAGCCTGCTAGCGCTGGTGGCGACGTTCCTGATGATATCTCAGGTCGGTGATGTTTTACCCATCATAGGCTTGGACAACCATACCAGTTTGATCGTGGTTTACCTGGGTGGTGCCATGGGCGTCAACATCTGGCTGATGAAAGGGTTTCTTGACACGATCCCGCGCGATATCGACGAGTCGGCTATGGTGGAGGGGGCTTCTAACTGGCAGATCTTCACCCAGTTGATCCTGCCATTATTGCGCCCGATCTTGATCGTCATCGCCATCCTGAACTACATTGGTACCTATGGCGAGTTCGTCCTGGCGAGGGTGCTGCTCAGGAGCAATGAGCATTACACCCTGATGGTTGGCTTGCAGATCTTTGCGGGCGCACAATTTCAACAACGGTGGGGGGTTTTTGCAGCCGGAGCGTTGATGGGAGCGCTGCCAATCATGATCATATACCTCGCTCTCCAAGATCAGATTGTGGGAGGTCTGACCATGGGCGCGGTGAAAGGATAGGTACGATGTAAAATACGGGTTGGGATTGGATACTTCACTCCCTTCTATGCGAGGCAAGTAATAGTTTTCTGGGTCCACCACACCAATGTAGGATTTAGTTTTACCCTGGATTACTTTTCGACCCGTACTGATGAAGTCGAAGCATTGGAGTGCGTAGAAATAAGCGTAAGATGCACTCCAAGCAATATAAACTAAATGCAAGGGTTAATCAATGATGTTTCAGAAAAAATCAAGGCTGTGGATCACACTTATTGTCATTTTTTCGATATTATGCACTGTTCTTGGGTGCACGCCTACGAGTCCGCTGGTAACACCCTCTGAGATTGAGCCAGTACCCACAGAAACTGTGACTGACATAACTCTAGCTAATCCGACTATTAAGCCTAGCCCTATGATAACCAGCCCAGATATTGAACCCACAAACACAGGAATCCCATCTGACGCGCTTCCTAGCCCGATTCCTGAATCAATCAGCCTGATAAACCCTGGATTTGAAGAGCAGGAGAATGACGGAGCACCTGTTGGGTGGAATATCACCGGTGCGAAAGAAGCCGTTGTTATCGAAGATAGAGGACATTCAGGTGATTTCCGCCTGACCTATAAAGGGACTGAGGCTTATCAGGTCGAAACCTGGCAAGTCATATCTGGATTGAACAATGCGTGGTACACCCTAAGCGCCTGGGTCCGTTCAAGTGGTGGGCAAAATGCAGTCTATATTGCTCTCAAGTGCGGGAGTGAAGAAAAGCAGGTATTCGTGCCTCCTACCACACCAGGTTATCGTTGGATCCGTATCTCGGTCTCGAATCA
>CAZXPK010000149.1:0-3763 GCA_964642565.1 uncultured Anaerolineaceae bacterium | reverse complement strand
TACGCCCGCCTGCGGGTTTGGGTGGATCCAGTCGATGGGTATCATGGTAAAGCAGAAATTTTAGCGATGGCAGTAAGGTTGAAGAGCCTGGGTATTAAATTACTGGTGGATTTTCATTATTCGGACAATTGGGCTGACCCGGGCAAGCAAATCAAACCCGCAGCCTGGGTAGATTACAATTTCGAGCAGCTCAAAAAGGCTGTATATGAGCACACTTTTGATGTGTGTAATAGTCTGGTCGCCCAGGGGACGCCCCCCGACATGGTGCAGGTAGGGAACGAGATAAACGCTGGAATGTTGTGGCCAGACGGAGATTATAACCACTTTGATAATCTGGCTGCTCTGCTTAAGGAAGGCTATCGAGCTGTAAAAGACTGCTCCAATACAACCCTTGTCATGCTGCACATCGCAGAGGGAGGCGATAACGACCTGGCACGCTGGTGGTTTGATAATATAACCCGGAGAGAAGTCCCCTTCGATGTAATTGGTATTTCCTACTACCCCTTCTGGCATGGAAGTTTGCCAGAATTGCAAGCCAACCTAAATGATATTTCCTCCCGCTATGATAAAGACGTCATCGTGGCTGAAACCGCCTATGCATTTACAGACAAGGAAGACGACTTTCTCTCAAATATTGCCAATAGCGGGATGGTGGTGCAGAGCTACCCGTTCACACCCGAAGGTCAGCGTCTCATGTTAAGGGATGTGATGTCAATTGTGCGGGCTGTGAACAACAGACGCGGCCTCGGTGTTTTTTATTGGGATGCTACCTGGACCGCAGTGACAGGCAATGGATGGGATTCAACCGATCCAGCCTCCGGGAACGCCTGGGAAAATCAGGCTTTATTTGATTTCAACGACCGTGCATTACCGGCACTGGACGAGTACCTGAATCCATAACCAATCTCCCGAATCGGCTAATATCGTCTCGCGGATTAATTAGCCCGGGATACTAAAACCCTAAAATAATTTTTATGGTTTTGTATGGACAAGCACGGATAGGTAATAACCATAGATCAGAGTGAATCGAGAATGGATACCAAAATCACACACAACCCACCCTCGAAACTTTATGTTGGTTCTGCTTATTATCCCGAGCAGTGGCCTGAAGCGAATTGGGAAACAGACATCCGTCTGATGCACCAGGCTGGGTTCAACATTACACGGCTTGGTGATTTCGCCTGGTCAGCGCTTGAGCCCGAATCCGGGAAGTATCAGTTCAGCTGGCTAGAGCGCGCCATCTCAGCCTTTACTGAGTCTGGTATCGAAACTGTACTCTGCACCCCTACCGCAGGACCCCCTGCCTGGTTGATTAGTCAATATCCGGACATTTTACCCATCGATGAGACTGGAATGCGTGTGCAGTTCGGGAATCGCTTTCATTACTGCGTTAATTCTCCCGAGTTTCACCGTGCTGTGCGGAGCCTGGTACGAGAGATGGCTGTATCTTTCGGCACTAACCCACATGTCATCGGGTGGCAGATCGACAACGAGTTTAATCGTTATTGTTACTGCTCGAACTGCCAACGGCTTTTTCATGAATATTTGGCGCAACGTTATGGAACGTTGGAGCAGCTTAATCAGCATTGGACAACGGCCTATTGGAGTCAAACCTACGATTCCTGGGACGAGATCCCTCTCCCGATCGGTCCGCATAATCCCGGGTTAATGCTGGAATTTAAACATTTCATGACTCTAAGTTATAGACGTTTTCTGCAGTTGCAAATTAACGAGCTTCGTCCACATTTGCGTCAGGGAACCTGGATTACGCATAATTTCATGGAATGGCATGATGGCTATGATCATTATGCGATGAGCGAAAACCTGGATCTCGCCTCGTGGGACTGGTATGTGGGCATGGGAAATCATGACTACCAAACCTCGGGTGCAGCCCATGACCTGGTGCGGGGCTACAAACGCAGGAATTTCTGGCTGATGGAAACCCAACCGGGGAATGTCAACTGGAAGCCGCTCAATAATGTACTGGACAAAGGTGAGACCCGCACCACGGCCTGGCATGCAGTGGGTCATGGTGCAGACGCTTTCCTATACTGGCAATGGCGCTCTCCATTAAACGGGCAAGAACAATATCATGGTACGCTGTTGGATACCTCAGGTCAACCTCGCCTTGTTTACACAGAAGCCCAACAGCTTGCGAACGATTTTTCATCCACATCAGATCTATTAGCCGGATCTAAGCTGGAGGCTGACGTTGCCATGCTGAATTGTTTCGATAGCCACTGGTCGATCCAATGGCAACCTCACCACAAAGATTTTGATTATGTAGCGCATTTTCTTCACTATTACCGCCCTCTGGCATCAATGAACATCACGGTAGATATCATCTCAGCAGATTCAAATTTGGAAGATTATAAACTTGTGATTGCCCCCGCATTACTTATTTTGAATGACCAAAGGGTGGCACATCTGAAAGCTTTTGTAAATAAAGGTGGACATCTTGTGCTAACCCTGCGCAGCGGGATGAAGGATGGATATAATTCGCTCTTGCCCACTCGTCAGCCTGGAGCTCTGGTGGAGCTAAGCGGGGTCGAAGTGGAGGAGTACTATGCCCTGATGACCCCGGTACCACTGGCGGGAGATGGCTGGAAAGGTACCTCCAGCATCTGGGCTGAGCGCTTGCGAATTCGAGAGGTCGAAGGAACCCAGGTGCTGGCAACATATGGTGAAAGCAATGGTTGGTTGGACGGACAACCCGCAATTACAAGACGCCGTATTGGTAAAGGTACCGTGACCTTTATCGGAGCTTACCTGGATGATGTGAGCCAGAAATCACTGCTACAACAGATAACCCGCGAGGCAGGCGTACAAACAGTAATAGAGACACCCACCGGAGTTGAAGCCTGTAGACGGGTGAATTCTAAATTTGGGGACGTTATCATCCTGATAAACTATAACCGTGCTAAGCAACGAATTCAGCTGCCCTGGCTGGCTCATGAGCATTTGAATAACCAGTCTGTTGGGAATGAGATCACTTTAGACCCCTATGATGTAGCCGTGCTGACGCAGATTACATTATCGTAGTGGTATTGGGTACATGGTCACGGAAGTAATGTCAATATTTAATTATTAGAGGTCAGTGATTATCCTTGAACGATTAGTAATTAATAATCGAGTAATATCTTTGGGTCTTCTCGATAATAGCGCTAATTGCACATTGCTAACCGTTAACCGCCATCCATCCTTCCACCATCCTATCCAATACATCCATCGACACGGCTCCTGAGAGCAGTAGGACGTCGTGGAACTCACGCAGGTTGAACTTACTGCCTAACTTTTGCTCTGCCCGGGCTCGCAGCTCACGGATCTTTAGCTCCCCGAGCTTGTACGCCAATGCCTGACCCGGCCAGGCGATGTAGCGGTCGATCTCGTTGATAATGTTCAGCAGGGTGGAGGATGTGTTCTCCACAAGATGGTCGATGGCTTGCTGGCGTGACCATCCCAGCACGTGCATGCCGGTATCCACCACCAGCCGGCAGGCACGCCACATCTCATAGCTCAGACGACCGAAGTCAGAGTATGGGTCAGTGTAGAAGCCAACCTCAAGGCCCAGCCGCTCGGCGTATAGCGCCCAACCTTCCACAAAAGACTGGTAGCCACAGTAACGCCGGAACATCGGTAGGTCAGCTAGCTCCGCTTGAAGCGCTAACTGTAGATGATGCCCCGGCACCGCCTCATGCAGCGATAAAGCTTCGATTTCGTACAATGGGCGGGAGGGAAGGTCATAGGTATTTACATAATACAC
>CAZXPK010000148.1:6837-8411 GCA_964642565.1 uncultured Anaerolineaceae bacterium | reverse complement strand
CGATCGTCAACGCCACCCTGACTGCACTGGCACCCACCCTCACCCCTACACCTCTTATCCCAACCTCGACTCAGCCCGGTCCCACTGAGACGCCCCTTCCCTCAGCCACGCCCACGCTCTCTCCCACCCCACTTCCCACCTCCGTTCGTCTGGCGGGCGTCCATTATGAAGACCAGCATAACCGCTACAACTATTGTGGTCCCGCTAACCTCTCCATGGCACTCACGTTTTGGGGCTGGGATGGCAACCGTGACACGGTTGGAGAATACGTCAAGACCAATACGGATGACAAGAATGTCATGCCTTATGAGCTGCAGGATTTTGTCTTATCCCAAACCACTTATGGTGACCTCATTCGTTACGGTGGTGATATCAGCTTGCTTAAGAAGCTGGTGGCAGCCGGCTTCCCGGTGATGACTGAGAAAGGCTACTACACCTATGATATGACCGGTCGGTACGGCTGGTTGGGTCACTACCAGTTTGTGACTGGATATGATGAATCCAAAGGTGTGCTGGTGGTGCAGGACACATATATTGACAAGGGTGAGAATCATGAATTCTCCTATGCTGACTTCACCAACGGATGGCGTTCTTTTGACTATCTCTTTATGATAGTTTATCCCCTTGATAAGGAATCACAGCTGTTGTCGCTGCTGGGCAGTTATGCCGATGTGGATTGGTCCAGCCGACGTGCCCTCGAGATTGCCACGGACGAAGTTTCCACGTTGACCGGGGTCGACCAGTATTTCGCCGCTTTCAACGTCGGCACCAGCCACGTCAATCTCAAGGAATACGTGGATGCCGCTTATGCTTATGATTATGCTTTTCAGCTCTACGCCGGATTGCCCGATGATGACCTCAGGCCATTTCGCATGCTGTGGTACCAGACGGGGCCTTATTTTGCTTATTATTACAGCGGGCGTTACCAGGATGTGATCGACCTTGCCTTTGCTACCTTCAATACGATTGGCGATGACGTCCTGGAGGAATCCTGGTACTGGCGCGGCATGGGCAGGCTAGCCCTGGGTGATACGCCTGGCGCCATCAATGATTTCCGTGAGAGTGTGCGCCTGCACCCCGGCTTCGCTGCCGGGGAGTACCAACTTTCACAGCTGGGCGTCTCGCCCTGATCCGGTTGGGGTTATCCTGTTTTGGGAGGGAGTAGGATGCTGACCATCCTTCATTTTGCGGATGCACACATTGATATGGCCAACTATGGCCGGCATGACCCGGCCAGCGGGCTGCCCCTGCGCGTGTTGGATTTCCTGAAATCATTGGATACCATTGTGGATACTGCCATCCGCGAAAAAGTTGACCTGGTGCTGTTTGCCGGGGATGCCTATAAGGATCGCAATCCGGCACCCACCTTCCAGCGCGAATGGGGTCGGCGTGTGATGCGCCTTTCCCGGGCAGGCATCCCAACCCTGTTGCTGGTGGGCAACCATGATACTTCGCCCGCCTTGGGACGTGCCCACACCCTCGACCCGTTTAATACTTTGGAAGTTCCCAATGTGCTCGTCCTGGACCGCCCTGCGTTTCTAGGTCCAGCCGAGCTGTGGGATCTGCCATTGCAG
>CAZXPK010000148.1:5468-6737 GCA_964642565.1 uncultured Anaerolineaceae bacterium | reverse complement strand
TGCCCGGTTCGCTGGTGCGCGACCCACGCCTGGATTACGTTGCCCTGGGTCATATCCACAAATCCCAGGACCTGAATGAGAATGCTCATCCGCCTGTGATCTATCCTGGCTCGATCGAGCGGGTGGATTTTGGTGAAGCTGCCGATGACAAATTCTTTGTCATCGCCCATGTAGAGCGCGGCCACACTGAGGTGGAATGGCGTAAGCTGATAGGCATCCGCCCATTTATTGATCGCCACTTACGTCTGAAAAGCCAGGAAGATGTCACTGCTCAATTACTGAAAGCCTTACCGCATACCAAGAAACTGGAAGGTGCCATCGTCCGTTTGGTTTTGGAATACCCTCGCGATTGGGAAACGCTCATCGATGAAGCCGCTTTGCGTGAGTACACCTCTATGGCATTTGAGTTTCATTTCATAAAGCGCCCCATGGTGGAGGCCCGCGCCCGCCTATCCCAGGATGAGGGCGTGAGTAGCCTGACCCCCCTGGAGCTTTTAGATCGCTTCTGGCGCTCCGGACATGTCACTCCGGCCGAGCAGGCCGGTCTCCAAAAGCTGGCGCAAGAGATCATGCAAGAACCCGAGGATTTATCCTGACATTTTCCTACAGGGGGATGACTTAACCATCATCGTGGGCTTTGACCTAGCTGTTAGGTCACATTCAGCGACACGTCCTGCCGCAGTCCCTGAGACAGGGGTTGCGATTATACTTAAGCCGATAGAATGGAGGCAAGATGATCCCCATTAAGCTCACGATTACAGGTTTCCTTTCATACCATGACACGGTCGAGCTGGACTTTACCTCGTTTGACCTGGCTTGCATCTCTGGACCCAATGGAGCAGGCAAGTCATCCCTATTGGATGCCTTTACATGGGCACTATTTGGCCAGGCTCGAAAACGTGATGAATCGGTGATCAACCTTCAATCGAACGCTGCAGAAGTAGCTCTTGTTTTCCAATATGAGGGCAACACCTATCGTGTCCAGCGCACCTTGCCGAAAGGTAAAACTACCTCCCTGGAATTCCAAATCCTGGAACCTCAAGATGGGAAATGGAAGGTTCTCACCGGGCATACCTTGCGCGATACCCAAAGCTACATCGAGCACACCCTGCGCCTGGATTATGAAACTTTCGTCAATGCCTCCTTTTTCCTGCAAGGCAAGGCTGACCAATTCACCCAGCAAAAAGCTGGCGACCGCAAACGTATCTTGGGTAGCATCCTGGGCTTGGAAGTCTGGGAGACTTACCGCCAACGCGTGCTTGACAGGCG
>CAZXPK010000148.1:0-5368 GCA_964642565.1 uncultured Anaerolineaceae bacterium | reverse complement strand
CCGGGTTCAGGAGCGTGAGGCTTATGCACAGCGGGTGGCAAAAGCGCAGGATATAGAAACCGCCTACGCCAGTTGGCAGGCTCAGCGAGCAGAGCTGGAGCGTTGGGACGAAATTGCCACGCGCTTCAGGGAACACGAAGCCAGGCGCCAGGTTCCGCGCATGGAAATCGAGACTGAGCGAGCGCGTTTGACCCAAGAGTTGGAGTCTCTTCGCGTGGAAGAAAAGGCTGTCCAATCTCAGGCGGCTACTCAGGTGGAGCTCGAAGCCCAGGTCAAAATCGCTCGCAATGCTTTGGAACAGGCCGAAGCTGCCTTGAATCAGCGTTCAGAATTGGATGCTAGGCTGCAAGGCGCCCGCCTCAGGCAGGCAGAAGCAAAGGCAGAGAACCCGCGTCTGAAAGCCGAGATGGAAGAGCTCAAAGCCCGCATCGACCAGCTTTCGCAAACTGAAGGAGCCGCTTGCCCCTTATGCGGTCGACCGTTGGAAACCTATGACCGCTTGCAGCTGATTGAGGAGATCAAAAATCAAGGAACAGAATTGGGCGACCGCTACCGGTTAAACCAGGCCTACTTAAAGGAGGCCGACCAGAAAGTACATGAGCTTGAATCTGAGATTGCTTCCCTATCCAGAGCGGAAAACGAGCGGCTGACACACGCTCAAACGATCAGCCGCCTGACCAGTCAGATCGAATCCATCCAGCAGAAGGCTATTGAATGGGAGCAAATTGGTGCCCCACGCATTGCTGAGCTTCAGGAAATATTAACTGCCGAATCATTCTCCCCTGCCGCACGCCAGCTGCTGGCACAAATCGACGTTGAATTGAAAGCCATTGGCTATGATGCCGCTGCCCATGATACCTGCCGCCATCAGGAAGCTGCTTCCCGTACAGCCGAAGGAGAGTTTCGTGCCTTGGAAAGTGCCCGTGCTGCCCTTCAGCCCCTCCAGCGTGAGATTGAGGAAACTCAGCAGCAGCTGACGACTTTAATCGCCGAAGTCACTCGCCAGCAGCAGGATTATGACGAAGCCGCTGCCCGTCTCGCTGCCGCCCAGGCAGGTGCACCCGATCTGGAAGCCACAGAACGCAATCTGCACGATCTCCTGGAGCAGGAGAACAGCCAAAGGATGGAAGTCGGAGCCGCCCAACAAAAGGTAATGGTATTAAAGGACCTGAAAGTGCGTCTAAAGGATATCTCTACCCAGCGTGAGGAGTTTGCCAGGTTGGTTGGGCAGTACAAGCTACTCGACCGCGCCTTCGGGAAGGATGGTGTGCCTGCGCTGCTTATCGAACAGGCCCTGCCGGAGATTGAATCCCGTGCGAATGAGCTGCTCGAACGTTTGAGTGAGGGCAACATGTCTGTTCGCTTTGCCACCCAGGCTGCCTTCAAAGATAAGAAACGTGAAGACCTGAAGGAAACCTTGGATATCCTGATATCAGATGGGGCAGGCACCCGTGATTACGAGCTTTACTCTGGTGGAGAAGCCTTCCGGGTAAACTTTGCCATTCGGCTGGCACTTTCTGAGCTGCTTGCCAAACGCGCCGGGGCACGCTTGCAGACCCTGGTCGTCGATGAAGGCTTTGGCAGCCAGGATGCGCTGGGTAGGCAGCACCTGATCGAAGCCATCAATCAGGTCAAGCAGGATTTCGCCAAGGTATTGGTCATCAGCCACCTCGATGAGCTGAAGGAGGCCTTCCCCAACCGCATCGAAGTGGAAAAGACCGAGCAGGGAAGCACACTGAAGGTGATATAGGCTTGCCATTTGTCATTATTTTATCCACCCTGGCAATGGGGTTGGGCTTGTTTGTCACCTGGCTGGTACATTCTCGGGGAGGTCTGGAGATTGTCGTTGACCCACAGGCTGACCCGCTCAAGCCTCCCATTCTAGAGCACCCTCCCTTGATATCGGTCATCGTCCCGGCGCGCAACGAGGGGCGTAATATCCGCCGTTGTCTGCAGGCATTGCTCGTGCAGACCTACCCAAATTACGAGATCATTGTTGTGGATGACCGCTCTACCGATGAAACCCCTCTTATCCTGTCAGAGCTGGCTAAAGGAGATCCTCACCTGCAGGTCATCCATGGCTCTGAGCTGCCTGCCGGCTGGGCAGGAAAACCGCATGCTTTGGTGCAGGGAGCAGCCGCTGCTCATGGGGAATGGCTGTGCTTTATGGACGCGGATACCTTTGCCAGTCCAGAATTGCTTTGGTCCACCTATCACCTGGCGATCAAATATGATGCAGATATGTTCTCCATCCTGACGGATCAGGAGCTGGGCAGCTTTTGGGAAAGGGCGATCCTGCCCCTGGTGTTCCTGGGGTTATCCTTTGGGTTCCCAGCCAAGCGCGTGAATGACCCCACCAAACCGGATGCCATCTCCAACGGTCAGTTCATCCTGATCCAACGCAAGGTCTATGACCGGATTGGCGGGCACACCTCAGTGAAAGATCGTGTGGATGAAGATAAAGCCATCGCCATCCTTGTCAAGCATGCGGGGTTCCGGTTGGTTCTGGCGGATGGGCGTAAAGTCGCGAGCACGCGCATGTACACCTCCCTGCCCGAGATGTGGGAGGGTTGGACGAAGAATATCTACCTGGGTTTGCTTGACCGGTTGTGGCTGTTATTGTTGGGTGCTATTCTCGGGCTGATAGTCTCCTTTGTGCTGCCATTGTGGTTATTGGGTGGGTTATTTTGGCTTACCTCCACAGGTGGGTTGATGGCTGCGGTTGTGGCAGGCGAGGCAATTGTGCTGTGGGGTTACCTGCTGTGGAAGCGCCTCCAGGCATGTCGTGCATTTGGCATCCCGGGCAGGTATGCTTTCACCTTCCCCCTTGGGGCGCTTATCTTCACCGCCATGATGTTGACTTCAGCCTTCAATGTACTCTCCGGGCATGGGGTGATCTGGAAGGGGCGCCGGTATCATTAGTCTCGTCTAAAAAGCCGGTCAGGTTCATCCTGGGGAATTTCCCGATTTTCATCATCGAGTATTAATATTAATTTTTTTTCACCAGCCTGATGTACATGATAAGATTGATCATAGATAAAAGTTGGGCTGTCTCCTGCAGCATAAATAACGATGCTGTCAACCTGAGGGGTGGTTTATTGTTTGAAATCAGTAGGGGCAGGATAGTTTCCAGCTGGCAGGATGATCGTGCTCCTCTGAACTGAACACCATCGCCTCGCAATAACATTGTTAATAACTAAGGAGGGCACAGATGAATCAACCATCCAAACCGTTGAGTTCTTTGCGGATTTTGATCATCGGTCTGATTGCTGTGATTGTGGTGTTGGGGGTAGCTCTCATTATTCTCGTGATCGGTCACGCAGGAGTACAGGTGAATCTGGGGGAAGTCGATGTCCTGGCCAATAGCTCGGATGAATGTGTCACCTGCCACCGGAATGTCACTCCCGGGATTGTTAACCAGCTCAGTCACAGTACCATGGCGGCTGCAAATGTGATCTGTCGCGACTGCCATGAGGTCGCCTCAGATTATCCCGGTGCAGTCGAGCACGAGGGTGCTTATGTGCTGGCAGCTCCTACCACAGCCATGTGCGAGAAGTGTCATCAGGCTGAGGTGGCACAATACTATCAGAGCCGTCACAGTCTACCTGCCTATGTAGCAGTCGCCGGCTCTAAGGATCTATCCCCTGCCCTCATGGCCATGTACCAGGCCATCCCGGAAGGTTCGTTTGCCCCTGATAAAGCCCGTAACGCCATCGCTGCACTCGAGGGGTCCACGATCACGCCATTTGCTTGCGAAAATTGCCACAGCATCGGGGTTCCTGCCGCCGACGGGTCGGTGGGGCGCTGCCAGAAATGCCACATCCGCCATGAATTCAGTCTGGAGCAGGCGCGTAAGCCTGAGACGTGTAATAACTGCCACATTGGTCCCGATCACCCTCAGTGGGAGATCTACCAGGAATCAGCCCACGGCATCCTGTATGCGACCATGGGTTCGACCTGGAATTGGGATGCTTCAGCCGGAAATCTATCGGTCACCGATTTCCCAGCACCCACCTGTGCCATCTGCCATATGAGCGGCTTTGGTGCCACTGGCACCACCCATGATGTGGGCGATCGCCTGTCATGGTTCCTATTTGCCTCGCTTAGCCAGACACGCCCGAGCTGGCAGGATAACCGCTCCCGCATGCAGACGGTCTGTTTTGAATGTCACAATGAGAATTTCATCAAAGATTTCTACACTGCCGCCGATGCCGCCACCCAGCAAGTCATCGATTGGGTGCAAGAGAGCAATGACCTGGTTGCTCCCCTTCAGAACCAGGGCTTGATCGATACCAATAACTTCGACGAACCCATCGACTTTACCTTCTTCAACCTGTGGCATTATTGGGGACGCACGACCAAGTTTGGCGTGTGGATGCAAGGGCCTGATTATTCCCAGTGGCATGGAGCTTACCCGCTCATGGAAACCATGGCAGATTTGCGTGAGATGGTGGATGCGAAGTTGCAGGCGGCGGGGGCCACGCCCTGATTATGTACCACCTTGCGACCGTTTTCCCCATCGTTAAGCGCGCCCGCATCCCTGTCACGCGTGACCAGGCCATGCTCTTGATGCTTGCGCTGAATGAGCTTTTGTTGGGCGTTGAAACTTACCTGGCACATTCCACCAGCGGTACCATTGTGCCAAAGGAATGGATCCCGATCATCTTTGGACCTGTGGCTGGGATATGTTTGATCCTGGCAGGGCTGCTCGCCATCCGGAAGCGCTCACTGGCTGCAGTGATTGCTTCCCTCATTTTTCTCGCCAGCATCGTTGTGGGTTTGCTGGGCATGTCCTTCCACCTTATGCGGGCAATCCTGCCGTTAGCCCCCCTGGGTGAAAGAGTGTCTGTCCCGCTGGTCGTTTGGGCGCCGCCCATCCTCGGACCGCTCACCTTTGCCCTCGTCGGTTGGATGGGTATCAGCGCCGTGTGGATGGAGCAACCCCCTGATAGCGGCAAGCTCAGCCTGCTGGGTGGAGTGAAGCTCTCATTACCTTACAGTAAGACCAATGCCTTCTTTTTCATGGTCGGGTTGGGCACATTGGCAACCGTGATCAGCAGCGTGTTGGACCACGCCCGTACCAATTTTGAGAATCCGTGGCTGTGGCTGCCCACTGGGATCGGTGTATTCGGCACTGTAGTGGCTTTGGCGCTCGGGGCGATTAACTCGCCGCGCCGGAGTGATCTGTTGACTTACGTTATTGCGATGCTTTTGCTGGTGCTGGTGGGTATTTTAGGGGTGGGTCTGCACATCCTGCGCAACCTGGCGCTGGAAAATGCCATCGTAGTCGAGCGGTTCTTACGCGGTGCCCCCTTTTTAGCCCCCATGCTGTTTTCGGATATGGGCACCTTGGGGTTGGTCATCCTTC
>CAZXPK010000147.1:0-8429 GCA_964642565.1 uncultured Anaerolineaceae bacterium | reverse complement strand
TCTTCATCGGTGGCATTCGAGCGACCATAACGGATATTCTCCATGATGGTCCCGTTATAGAGCCAGGTATCCTGCAATACCATGCCGAACATGCAACGTAGTTCATCGCGTTTGAAATCCTTGATGTTATGACCGTCCACCAGGATCGCACCGCTATTGACATCATAGAAACGCATCAGCAATTTAACCATGGTGGTTTTCCCGGCACCGGTCGGGCCGACGATGGCAATTTTCTGACCAGGTTCGGCATAGAAGGTAAAGTCGTTGATGATGATTTTATCCGGGCTATAACCGAAGTGAACATTCTTGAAATCCACACGGCCTTCAACTGCTTCCATGTGGACAGGATTCAGAGTGTCGGGAATTTCCTCCGGTTCAGCCAGGAACTGGAACACACGCTCAGCTGCGGCCATCGTCTGCTGAAGAATATTGGAGATATTGGCGATCTGTGAGATCGGTTGCGTAAACGAGCGTACATATTGTATGAAAGCCTGGATATCACCAATGGTAATGCTGCCTTTGACGGCCAGGTAACCGCCCAGGATAGAGATGGCGACATAACCCAAGTTGCCTACAAAATTCATGATGGGGAACAACAGGCCAGTCAAGAACTGTGATTTCCAGGCTGAGTCGTACAAGGTACCGTTGATCTCGTCGAACTGTTCAACGCTTTTAGCCTCACCGTTGAAGGCTTTCATCACAATGTGTCCACCGTACATTTCTTCAACGTGACCGTTGATATGACCCAGGTAATCCTGCTGGCGTTTGAAGAAGACCTGCGACTTGCTGACGATCAGGCCAATAATGCCGAAGGACAACGGAAGGATCGCCAAAGCCACCAGGGTCATCAGCCAGCTGATGGTGAACATCATCACGAGCACACCGATGACCGTAGCCACGGAGGTAATGATCTGAGTTATGCTCTGGTTCAGCGTCTGGCTGACTGTATCCACATCGTTGGTGACACGGGAGAGCACCTCGCCGTGGCTCGTACCATCAAAGTATCTAAGCGGCATGCGGTTGATCTTTTCGGCAATATCCTTGCGGAACCGGTAGGTGATATTCATTGCTACACTGGACATAATCCAGCCCTGGCCGTAGCTCAACAAGGCTGAAAATGCGTAGAGCAACAGGACCTCCAAAATGATATTCCCGATGGCGGTAAAGTTGATGGAACCGGTGCCGGCGATCTTGGCTACCACGCCATTGAACAGTGTGGTGGTGGCATTTCCCAGGAGCTTTGGTCCAAATATCATCGCAACCGTCGAGGCGATCGCCAGTAGCCAGATGAACAAGATCAAAATCCGGTATTGCCCTAGATATTGGATAAGCTTGGTCAGGGTGCCTTTGAAGTCACGCGGCTTTTCGCCTCTTTGCATCATCGCCATCGGGCCGCCACGTCCCATACCGCCCATTGGGCTGCGACCGCCCATCGGACCACGACCGTCTCCAGAAGTTGGCCTAGATGCTCCGTTGCTGCTGTGTCCGTTCATACTAACTCCTCCATACTCAACTGCGACAAGGCAATGCCTCGATATACTTCGGAGTCCTTCATGAGTTCTTTATGGGTGCCCTTGCCAACAATCTTGCCTTCGTCCAACACGATGATCTGCTCAGCATTCTTGATCGTGGCAATGCGCTGGGTCACAAGAAACATGGTACTCGAACCGGTATGCTCTTTGAGAGCTTTACGCAAAGCTGCATCCGTCTTGAAATCCAGGGCCGAAAAGCTATCGTCAAAGATGTAGATACACGGTTTTTTCACCAATGCCCGCGCAATTGAAAGGCGCTGCTTCTGACCACCGGATACATTCATCCCGCCTTGTGCCACTTCAGTCTGCATACCATCTGGATTGGTGAAGATGAATTCGCTGGCCTGGGAAACGTCAGCGGCCAATTTCAGCTCTTCATCGCTGGCGTTTTCATCCCCATACAACAGGTTACTTTCGATCGTGCCTGAGAAAAGTGTGCCCTTTTGGGGGACATAACCAATCCGAGCGCGCAGGTCGTGCTGCGTGACTTCGTGGATGTCAATCCCATCGATAAAGATGGCACCCTCCGATACATCGTAGAAGCGGGGAATCAAGCTGACGATCGTGGATTTACCTGAACCGGTGGTTCCGATCAGGGCAGTCGTCTGACCAGGCTGGGCAGTAAAGCTGATATTGTGTAAAACATCCTCTTCTGCTCCAGGGTAGTGGAAAGTGACATTGCGGAATTCGACCATCCCTTTGAAAGGCTCGTAAAAATGCTTGGGATCTTGCGGGTCTTTGATGACCGGCTCGGTTTCCAGCACTTCCGCAATACGATCGCCTGCTACAGCCGCTCTTGGCAGGATGATGAACATCATCGCCAGCATCAGGAAGGCAAAAACGATTTGTATTGCGTATTGCATAAATGCAATCATGTCGCCAACTTGCATCGAGGACTGCGCGACCTGATGAGCACCGACCCAGATGATCAGTAGAGTTACTCCATTCATGACCATCATCATCACTGGCATCATAACGACCATGACCCGGTTGATAAACAGGAGGTTACTGGTTACATCCTTATTGGCTTTATCGAAGCGGTTCTCCTCGAAGGACTGCATGTTGAAGGCTCGGATGACCATCATACCGGACAGGTTTTCACGCGTCACCAGGTTGAGTCGGTCGATCAGGCTTTGGATAATTTTAAATTTTGGCAAAGCGATCGTAAATACGGTCAGAATGAGGCCTAGCAGTACGACCACTGCTAATGCAATGATCCACCACATGTTGGCACTTTTACCGATGGCTCGGATCACGCCCCCGATCCCTATGATGGGCGCATAGAAAACCATGCGCATCATCATGATGACGACCATCTGGATCTGGGTGATATCGTTCGTTGACCGGGTAATCAACGAGGCTGTGGAGAACTTGTCGAACTCTGTATTGGAAAAGCTCTCGACTCGTTGGAATACGTTCCGGCGCAAATCGCGCGCCAGCCCAGCCGCGGTTTGAGCCGACAGGTAGCCTACCAGGATCGTACAGGTCCCGGAGAGCAAGGTTACCAGCAGCATCAGTGTACCGATATGAATGGTATAGTTGGACGATCGTTTTCCGGTATCCATTCCGAGAGCGATGTACTCGGCCTTGATCGGCGCAGCAGCGGCTTGGATGATCATGCTGTCGCCCAACGCGGCGAACTTGGCTTCAAATGTGCTGCCCAACAGGGAAAGCTGTGCAGCCGGGAGCTGCCCAAGGACTGTAAATATATCCACTCCGGCTGGCAGCTTCGATAGATCGAAACCCATGCTGGTGGCGAGTGCAGAAGCCTTGGCTGGGTCCGCCATGACCTGCTGGATGCCCGATACGATCAAAAACGACTTACCCATCACTGGATTCAGCCAGGTGGTCTCCGTACTGGTAAGCTTGTTCAAGACATAGACAGGCTCCTGAGCAAGATCGGGATACAGCTTGACATTGGTGGCATATGCGGGGGAGTTTTTATCTACCAAGGTGTAATCGGAGAGCACCCTGGTTTTGTCAGCTGCGCTCATGAAAATGGTGAGCTTGTTCATTTCGGTCTGCCGGATCGCCATGGGTATCGCATCTGGCACACCTCCCTGCTGGATGCCAATGTTTACGATTTTGGACAAATAGTCTGGTAATGCCAGGTCAGCATTTGCCTGCACAAACAGCAAGACGATAGTGAGCAGGATCAAAAGGAGGTAAGGTTTTAGATATTTCAATAAGCGAATCATGGTTGTGTTTGTTCCTGAAATTAAGCTATTGGATATCCTTTCGAAAAGATTTCTATCTACTTATCCGCTGAACATGATGGCATTTTGATCAAAAAAAATGGATACAGCATTTGAATAAAACTTGTTCCATCAATATAGGGAAAAGTATCACCATGCACCATAAATTAGAGCTCAGTTTGGGTTTGATTCAAGCCGGTGGGCTTTATCGATTAATAGGACCAGGGCGCTCCTGACCTGCTCTTGCTCCTCAGCTGCCATAGTTTGTACCAGCTCTTCCAACCAGTCTTGGTTTGCACTGCTACTCTCCTGCAATATTTGACTACCTTTATCGGTTAATACAATTTGCTTGACGCGTCTATCGGTGGGATTTTCCGTGCGGGTAATCAGTTTCAGCTGCACCAGGCGCTCTAACATTTGGCTGGCAGCTGAGTTGGTCACCCCAAGGTCGTTCCCAATATCTGATACTCCGCAAGCGCCTTTTTGGTGAATGTGGAACATGGCACCCAATTGCGCCATGGTGAGTCCATTATCCCTGACGTAGATAAATAAGCTGCCCATCATACGGCGTCTGAATATACCAAACCACTCTTGCAAGGCGGCAACCAATGTATCGGTGAATTGCATCTTTTAACCTTTCTAATTAATTAAGTAACCTTGATTATATCGATTACTTCAGCAAGTGTAAGGCGAAAAAGTGGGATATTGGATGAGTGTTTAGTTAGAAACTGTAAACCTATTGCGATAGTATAATTTCTAGATGTAATCTTTCTTACCTATTGGGTAAAATTAGGAATATCAGAAAGGTGGCAAAATGACACAGCAAGCGCTTGTTCCAACATCTGACGAAGGCTTAATGGCAGCAATCTCCCATTTCTTCGGCTTACTCGTAGCGTTGATCGTATGGGCAACTCAAAAAGATAAATCGCGTTTTGTGCGCTTTCAAGCCATCCAGGCGGTTGCTTTTGATTTATTCGTATCGGTGGTTGTCTTTCTCATTGTTGGCTGCATGATGGTGGCTATTTTGGGGGTGCTAGCCCTTGGGATTGGTGATATCGCAATATTTGGCAGTCAGAGCAACCCCACCGTAGAACCGTTCAGGACACTTATTGCCTTGATGACCGCGGTGCCTCTGCTTATCCCATGCATAATCATCCCCGTTGCTGGCGCCATCTTTGTGGCTCGTCTGATCGCCACCATTCAGACCTTCCAAGGCAAAGATTTTCATTATCCTTGGCTGGGTTCACTGGTTGAGCGGTATCAGCAGCATTGATATCAGAATGGTTAATATACAGGTTTGCCTAACCCACAAATATCACACTTTATCCCACTTTTATCCCACGTATATCCCACACCGACGGGGTGCATTATGGATGATCCAATCGAAGTTCTAATTACTCTGGGTTTCACCGACGATTTAATGAAACAGATATCCGAAGTCTCACCACGCTTGTCAGTTGAGAAGATCATCGCCCGCAAAGCAGATGAGATCAGCGATGAGATATGGAAGCGGGTGGAAGTGTTATACACCAACCGGGTGCTACCAAGACCCGAGCAAGCCCCGCGCCTGCGCTGGGTCCAGTTCCATTGGGCCGGGGTGGACCATGCACTGGAAGAACCAATTCTCCAACGGGAAAAGATAAACGTCACAAGCATGAGCGGCGCTTCAGCTTCCCAGATGGCAGAACATGCAGTAATGATGATGCTGGCATTAGGGCACCACCTGCCAGACATCTTTGCCCACCAAAAAAAGGCCGAGTGGCCATCTGGGCGATGGGAGCTCTTCAGCCCGCATGAGCTGCGTGGCAGTACGGTAGGGATCATAGGTTATGGAAGCATAGGGCGGCAGATCGCCCGATTGCTGCAGACCTTTGGCGCAACCGTGCTGGCGACCAAGCGCGATATATTGCACCCTGAAGATACCGGCTATACCCTGGAAGGATTGGGCGACCCGGGTGGTGACCTGGTAAACAGACTGTACCCACCGCAGGCTCTGTGCTCAATGCTCAAAGAATGTGACTTTGTAGTGGTGGCCCTGCCCCGTACAACGGCAACCCGTAACTTGCTTGGGGCAAAGGAGCTGGCCGCGTTCAAGCCAAGTGCCTGTTTAGTGGACATCTCGCGGGGAGATATTGTTGACCACAATGTTCTCATCCCACTGCTGCGTGAGCATAAGATTGCTGGAGCCGCCCTGGATGTATTTCCAGTGGAGCCTCTACCTGCGGATAACCCATTGTGGAAGCTGCCTAACGTGATCATCACGCCACATATCGCCGGCTTCTCACTACACTATGATGAACGCGCCGCCGCTCTGTTCACTCAGAACCTTCACCGCTACCTGGAGGAGCTACCTCTTTACAACCGCGTGGATTTGACAGCTGAATATTAACCTTCCACTCGGATAAGCTTACTCAGATGGGCGGGTGCCTAGCTGTAGCTTTACATCCTGATATTGACCATCCCGTAAAATGGTCAGGGTGACTTCTTGCCCCGGGGAAGTTTGGAGCGACAGGTAGACCAGCATATCATCAAATGTTTTTACGGGTTGGCCGTCTATGGCAGTGATGACATCTCCACCCACCTCAACCGTACGACCATCTTGAGTGATAGTCTCCGTTGTACCAACCAGACCTGCTGCCAAAGCCGGACCACCATCCGTCACAGTCGATACGTACGCACCCTGTTCCACTGGCAAGCTCATTGCTTTAACGAGGGGAGGGTTCACGGTATAACCGGAAACTCCCAGCCAAGGCCAATCATAATGGCCACTCTCGATCAATGCTGGGACCACCCGGTGCATAAGGCTAACCGGGATGGCAAAGCCCACACCCAGGTTGCTTTCACTCGTACCGTTGGTCTCGATTTGAGCATTGACGCCGATTACTTCGCCCTTCAAGTTGAGCAAAGGACCTCCCGAGTTGCCGGGGTTGATGGCGGCGTCAGTCTGAATGGCTTGAGGAATAGAGAATATCGTCAAAGCCGGGATGGTGCGCCCCAAAGCACTGATGACACCGCGGGTGAGTGTGCCTTCATACCCAAATGGATTGCCGATGGCTACCACCGTTTGTCCGACAGCCAGCTCATCCATCGTCCCTAATGGGATGGGTGCCACGCCGGCTGGAAGCTCGACCTGAATGACGGCCAGGTCACTATTGAGATCCTCGCCAACCAGGGTGGCTTCACGGATCAAACCATCCGAGAAGGTTACCTCCACTGCATCAGTGCCATGCACCACATGTGCATTGGTGATGACGTGACCCTGGTCATCATAGACAAAACCGGAAGCCTGAGCATAAGTGGCAAGCTCACCATTCTGATCGAGATAGACAGTAATATTGACCACGGAAGGATTAAGGCGGGGATATAAGTCAATTAAAACTTGCTCCTCATTCGTCACGAGGGTAATCGCGGAGATATTGGGGCTGGGGTTGGCTTGAATCACCTCCGCAACAGGTGTTGGCTGAGATGAGGTGGCACGCGGGGCAGACACACCGCAGGCCAGGCTAACGAGAGAAAAGAACAAGGCAATGGATAGGAATATGCGTGTATTCCGTGTGAGTTTGGGCATGCTTGATAACCCTTTCATATAGGAAGATGATTGATGAAACCTACGTAGTATAACGGCATTTGAGACCCAGAATTCTGAAGGTTGGATAAGAATTGGCACAATTAATTGCTCCAGCCTGAGGATGTTCCATGATAGAATGGCATGCCAATTAGGATTGATCAGCCTCGCCTCTCCAAGCGGATAATATGCCAGCCAAGCAACCCATCCTGCCATACCTTGCCCTGATCATAGGGATCATCTGCCTCAGTTTTTCGGCCATGTTTGGCAAGTGGGCTAATGCACCCGGCCCGGTGATCGGGTTCTACCGCATTGGGTTGGCAACGGTCATCCTATTGCCAGTTTTCCTGTATCGCAAACACAAGCACGGTGTAAAGCTGCCCAAATCGGTGTTGTTGCTCCCCATCTTAGGAGGCATCTTCACCGCGTTCGACCATGGTACATGGAACTCATCCCTACGCTATACCTCGGCAGCCAACGCCACGCTGCTGGGAAACACTGCACCGTTGTGGGTGGCACTCTTCTCTTGGCTGATCTTCCGCCAAAAGCTGCGAGGGTTGTTCTGGATGGGTCTGGCACTTGCATTGGGCGGGGCAGTTATCGTCTTGGGAAGTGACTTCATCCAGCACCCGTCGATCGGATTGGGCGACCTGCTGGCAATGGCAGCGGGGGTGTTTTATGCCGGTTATTTCCTGGTGACTGAACGCGGCCGCCAAAAGCTGGATACGCTCTCCTATGTGTGGCTGGTGGATCTTATCGCAGCGTTCACTTTGCTGCTGATCACCCTGGGTATGAAAATGCCTCTGACGGGCTACCCGACCCAATCATACCTGGCTTTCCTGGGGGCAGCGTTGGTTTCACAGGTGGGAGGGTATTTATCCATCGGATATGCACTGGGTCACCTGCCAGCCTCGGTGGTCTCGCCGACGCTGATCGGGCAGCCGGTGGTGACAGCGCTCCTGGCGATCCCCTTGCTGGGGGAGGCGTTGCGTACCGAGCAGTGGCTGGGAGGTCTGGTGGTGCTGGTGGGCATATACCTGGTGCACCGCAGCCGGGAGGGAAGCGAGGCCGCGGAGCTGACCAGCGCCGGGAATTGATAAAGGGTAACATCGCTTCCACAGAACATTCACCTTGTTT
>CAZXPK010000146.1:0-8432 GCA_964642565.1 uncultured Anaerolineaceae bacterium | reverse complement strand
CAGACCCCAATCGCTGGCTGTAAGTTGGTAATGTGCAAGTTATTTCAGGAGATTCTTTATTTATAATTTAACAATCGAGAATTATTATTATGATATTTTATAGCTTGCGGATTGGTTGGCGGAGAATGGTCTGAAGCCTATCCGGTGATGTTTTGCGTGGATCACCAAGATATATTTCATGATGTTTACCATTTGCCTGGTATCCATTTGTAGCGATGAACATGTGCATTTCAACAATCGTCGGGGCTTCTTTCTCGTAAGCTCCTGTATATAGTATTTGAACTGCAAGCCCTTCATTAAAACTTTCAAACCTTACGTCTGAGAGTGAAGCGTTGCTTTTTTTCTTCTTTGCATCTTGCCTCACCTTTTCCACCCATGTAGTTGTGATCCATTCCGGTTGCATGATCATCATGGTCCATTCCCAACGATCTTTGTTCGCCAGGTTGAATTCATCCATTTTTTCCATCCACCATAATCCTTCCAAAGGTGGTACGATGTGATCATATCCTTCCGATTTTAGGGCAAACTTGATTCCATAAGATATTGTATATAGCGCATCAATCGCTTGTTGATAATCCAAAGATGTATTTGGATCACCTTTCCCATCCAACATCAGGAAATTCATTTGAGGCACTTCCACGAGATGAAAACTGTCTTTAGAAGGATTGTATAATTGTTTGAGAGCTTTCTTAAAATCAACTTTGGTACTCATTGATTAATCCTTTCTGAGGATGTCCCTTATAGGTAGCAATTCACACTTGATTATATAATTAAATCATCCTGGAGTTGATACATGTACGATGAGTTCACCAGTAATATTCAATTAATCTAATTCCTTTTTTTCCCATTGGTAGCTATAATTGATAGATGCTGTTTCAAAGCTGGAGGAGCTAACCTGGATAATCAACGTATAACTCATAATTTAGCAGACTCAGGTACACCAAGAAAACCTTCCGACCATTTAGAACCAGGTGTCATTCTTGTAAACCGATATTCGATCCAAAGTGTGGTTGGTGTTGGTGGAATGGGAGCTGTATATTGTGCACGTGATCTTCATTTTCCAAACGTTGTCAAACGTGTGGCAGTCAAGGAAATGATCAACCTAGCTCGTGATCCAATCCTTCACGATACAATCGTACGCAACTTTGAGCGTGAAGCTAATATCCTGGCGACCTTAAATCATCCTTCTATTCCACGCATATATGATTACTTTTCTCAGAATGATCGATCTTATCTAATTATTGAGTTTGTTGATGGCAAAGACCTGGAAGATGTCCTGACAGATACAAAGGATTTTCTGCCAGAAGTCGAGGTGGTAAATTGGTCTATCGAATTATGCGATGTGATCAGTTACCTGCATAATAACAAGCCAGAACCGATCATATTCAGGGATATTAAACCCTCGAATATCATGGTAAATACCCATGGGCATATATTACTGGTTGATTTCGGTATCGCCAAAACCTTCCAAACGGGCCAAAAAGGGACTATGATTGGTACGGAAGGATATTCTCCTCCTGAACAATATAAAGGTGAAGCTACCCAACGCGCTGATATATATGCTTTGGGTGCTACGTTGCATCACCTGCTTACCAAACGTGATCCCCGTTTGGAGCCCCCCTTTTCCTTTGAGGAACGGAAGATTCGCTCGATTAATCCTGCAATCTCAAGTGAGTTGGAGGCCGTCATCTATACAGCTTTATGCTACGAACCTGACAAACGTTATTCAAGCGCTGAAGAGATGAAGGAAGCTCTCCTTTCTTCAGCTAAAAAAACCGGATTACTCAATAAACTTCCCGCTGCAATGAAGCCACTAACCCGTGAATCCTCTGAAATCTCCGCAGCCTGGAAATTTGAATGTGAAGACGAAATCCGGGGTACACCTGCCTATTTTGCAGGTACGATATTCATCGGTGCATATGATAACAACCTGTACTCGTTAAACGCCACAAATGGAGAATTCATATGGAAGTTCGCCACTGAAGGTGGCATAGTTTGCAGACCTGCTGTTTATGAAGGAAATGTATATATTGGTTCCGAAGACCAACGTCTGTATTGTATTAATATCCGTTCTGGACAGGAAATCTGGTCCTATTATTCAAATGGTCCGATTCGCTCATCCCCATTTATTGCTGAGGGTCATATTTTTATTGGATCTGATGACGCCTACCTTCATGCGGTCAATGCCCTAAGTGGTCGGCGTGCTTGGCGGGTTGATGCAGGAGCTCCAGCGCGTTCAACACCCCTGCTGGTGGGAGAAAATGTTTATTTTGGTACTGAGGCGGGTGACTTATTTTGTGTTGACCTAAGAGGTAACATAAAATGGCGGTTTAAAGCCAAGCGTGCACTTACTTCATCGCCTGTATATGCCAACGGGATTATTTATATTAGTTCGGTTGATACGTTGCTTTATGCTTTGGATGCCAAATCTGGCTTTATAATTTGGCGCTTCCGAATGTCCAAAGCTTCTATTTCCACACCGTTCATTACCGATAACTATATTTTTATCGGTTCGGTGGATTCACACATTTATTGTGTAGATATACATTCGTCTCAGGAGATTTGGAGTTTCATAACAGATAATCAAGTAACTAGCTCACCAATCACGTACCAGGATTCTGTATACTGTGGATCTGTGGATGGTGCAATGTACTGCCTGGAATTTCGTACTGGTAGACTTCGCTGGAAATATCAAACTGGGGCACCTATCACAGGCACCCCCATTATCGCAAATAATGTACTTTATTTTGGTTCCAATGATCATAAAATATATGCAATTGTTTTATAACTTTGAATAATTTTTGTGGAGGATAATTAGTGACATCGTTCCTAAATAGGTTGTTTCATAAAAAACCAACCCTACATTCAACCTCATCGAACCTTGAAGTTGTTTCTAAGCAAGCTGACATCAATAACAACATTGTCGATTCGAGTAATACTGAAGAGCAGGTTCCATCGATTCCCATTACTAAGACTCATTTGGAAGTACCTCAATTAATCGTGGGTGTTGCTCAATCAATTGGCATTCAACGTGACCACAATGAAGATTCACTCTTCACGCTCACAACCAATCTAATATTGGATGAGAAGACAATCAATTTTGGTCTGTACATCATTGCGGATGGAATGGGTGGACATGATGATGGTGAATTAGCCAGTAGATTAGCGGTGGGAAAGCTGGCTTCGCATGTAATCAACACCCTCTATTTGCCATTAATTTCGTCATCTAATATTAAATTAAAATTCTCAATTCAGGAGGTTATGCAGGCTGGAGTATTGCAAGCTCACCAGGCGATAAAAAAAGAAACGGATGGCGGTGGAACAACTCTAACCGCAGTACTTATCCTGGGAGATCAAATGACCCTCACCCATGTAGGTGACAGCCGTGCTTATTCGATCGATCCTGATGGGGAGATGCAGCTCCTTACCCACGACCATTCATTGGTAAAACGGCTCGAAGAAATAGGTCAAATTTCTCCTGAACAAGCATTAAACCATCCCCAACGTAATGTCTTATATCGGGCGCTTGGTCAAGGAGAGCCGTTTGAACCGGATTTCTCCAGCTTCCAGGTTTGCCAGGGTTGCCAATTGTTGTTATGCTCAGACGGGCTTTGGGGAGTGATTCCAGATGATAAAATAGCAGATATCACTCATTCTTCAACTGCGCCCCAGCTGGCATGCCAGTCATTAATTCAAATAGCAAATGAAGCCGGTGGACCCGATAATATCTCGGTTATTATTGTCCGTATACCTGACTGATTCAAATGGATAATTTGACCTTTTATGATCGTTTAGGACTTCCCAGGGATGCTACCCAGGAGGAAATTAAACACGCCTATCGTCAACTCGTCCTACGCCTTCATCCAGACAAGAATGTAAACAAGGGTGAGACTGAATTATTTATCGATATCCAACAGGCATTTGAACGTCTTTCTGACCCTAAGAAAAAAACGGATTATGATCGGCAACTACCCCCTGAGCCTCTGGTTAGCTCACCGTTTACCATAAATACATACTATAGCCAACCTTCACTAGTCCGCTTATCCGAACCACAATTAATCTATACCTTATTAGAACTAAACATTCAACCCGATGCCAAACTATGGATGACTTCCACTCCATTGAATATTTCGCTGGTAGTTGACTGTTCGACCTCCATGCAAGGGATTCGGTTAGATATGGTTAAATTAACTGCAATTGATATCCTACGGCAGTTGCAGCCTGATGATATATTTTCACTTGTCAAATTCAATGATTGGGCCGAACTTCTCATTGCTCCAGGCGGTCTGGCTGATCTGAAATCCGCTGAAATGAAAGTCCAACTTCTTCAAGCTGGAGGTGGGACTGAGATATTTAGAGGCTTGGAGATGGGTTTTTCCCAAGTCGATCAATTTCGTTCAAGTCAAAGGATTAACCATATAATCCTGATCACTGATGGTCGTACCTATGGAGATGAAGTGAGTTGTGAGAAGCTCGCCGATCAATCATCTGCTCTCGGGATAGGTATTAGTGCCCTTGGCATAGGCAGCCAATGGAATGATAAATTTTTAGACCACATTACTTCCAAAACTGGAGGGATCTGTAAGTTTATTCCCGATGGCGGTGATATACGCAATTCCATCCTGGAAGAAATCACCCGCCTCGGATCAAGCCTGACTGAGCAAATTGCTATTAACTACCAGACCTATCAAAGTGTGGAATTATCCACCGCGTATCGACTCCAGCCCAATCCATCACCATTGGATCCCGTTTCTCCGTTGATTCTTGGTTATATGCCTCGTCATGGGACCATGAGTGTGCTATTCGAATTTGTAATCAAGGATATACCTAAAAACGTGACCCAATTCGTCATGGCAAAAGGTATTTTAAATATTGAAATTCCTCGCCATAGCATAAGAACAAAATATATTAATCGAATTATGTTTGATCGGCAAATTACAGCAGAACCGGTAAAAGAAGAAGCGCCAGCTGTTATCCTTAACGCAATGATGGTTTTATTGCTTTTAACTATGCAGGAACGCGCCAGGGAGGAAATGGGTAAAGGAGATTTTGATTCAGCCACCCGTCATATGGAAAATCTGGCTACACATTTGTTACAAAAGGGAGAAGATAACTTGGCACAATCAGTGTTGAATGAAGTGGCATATATTCGTCACAACCGAACCTTTAGCGAAGAGGGTGAAAAATTGATAAAATATGGTACTCGTTCCTTGCTTCTTCCAGCGAGAAGTGGAGAGAAATAATAATGATAATCTGTCCTAATTGTGGGAATAAGGAAATGCCAGGTGCATTATTTTGCAAAGAATGTGGCACCCAATTCACTATTACCAGCCGCGACCCTACAATACAAATTCCCAGTAGTTTGGCTGATCATCTATACGAAGTGCAGTCAGAAGATGCTGAACAAGTTGTGCCACCCATTCCAGATGATGCCAGTCTATCTTTGTTTCTCGTCGAGACGGGTGAGGTGATCCCTCTCGAAGGGTTAAATGAGTACACCCTTGGCAGATCAGCTGAAGATCAACCCATTTTGCCAGATATTGATTTGGCACCCTACCATGCATATGAATATGGTGTCTCACGATTACATGCATCCATTAAAATTAGCCAGCCTTGTGCCCTGCTGACTGATTTTGATTCAGCCAATGGGACTCAATTAAATGGACAAAAATTATCTCCACATAAACCCTATCCTATTACCCATGGTGATATATTCTCTTTGGGTAAGATGAAGATCCAAGTGCTCGTAAATCGATAAGAAAGCTGAGATAGCCATGCCTTATACTATCATTCTTCACCCAACCGGAGAAGAACCCATCATTGGTGAGGTGGAAGAACTTCCGCAGCCGACCGACTTATGCATCACCATAAACAGCCCACGACGAATAGATGGGAAAGAGCTTCATTACCTGACTGAAAATGTCCTCACAGTGATCTGGCCCATCCATCGCTTAAATTTCATCGAAGTGTTGCCTACCAAAGCAGAGGAAGAAATCATCGGATTCGTTCGAGAGTAAACAGTATGTTGTCAGATACTCACTATAAAAATTATCGTATATTGGTGGTGGATGACGAACAAAGGATGGCAAAATTCATCCGCTTGAACCTTGAACATGACGGATTCCGTGTTGTTGAAGCCTTTACCGGTACCCAAGCGATGGATCGTTTGCGCACCTCCCTCCCAGATCTTGTGCTATTGGATGTGATGTTGCCAGATTTGGATGGTTTTGAGGTTTTAAAAATGATTCGTACGATTAGTCCAGTGCCAGTCATTATGGTGACTGCCAAAGGAGAGGAAGAAGAACGCGTACATGGGCTCGAGCTAGGTGCGGATGATTATGTCACAAAACCATTCAGCCCTAGGGAGCTGGTCAGTCGTGTTCGAGCTGTACTACGCCGCACTGAGCTGACTTCTGATAGCACCCATGGGCTGATCGAGGTCGATGAGCGCTTAAAAATCGATTTTGATCGCCATGAAGTATGGGTGGATGGGAAGTTGATAAATTTGCGACCTACAGAATATCGACTGTTATACTATCTGGTTCAGAATGCTGGATGGGTTGTTTCACACGATCAAATCCTCACCAATGTGTGGGGATATGAATACCGCGATCAACCACATTATGTTCGACTTTACATAAATTACTTGCGCCAAAAAATCGAGAAAGATCCTGCTAATCCTGTTTACATTTTAACTGAACGTGGTCTGGGATACAGGTTTGTTGACTTTAGACGTAACAATTCTTCAGAATCATCAGAAGACTTTCCAGATAAACAGAAGACTGGTTCATCTCAATAGTAAATGGAACTTTAGGGACAAGAAATGACAAATAAGCAAAGGATATTATTGGTTGATGATCATGAGATAGTTCGGCTCGGGTTGAAAGCTTTACTGGAACGCCACCCAAGTTTTGAGGTTATTGCAGAGGCAAGCACTGCCCGTGAGGCCGTTGAACGTGTGGCAGCATTTTCTCCCGATGTGGTCGTAATGGACATTCGCTTGCCAGGTGGCTCAGGGATAGAAGCTTGCCAGGAGATAGCAGACAAATACCCCGATACAAAGGTCATCATGCTCACTTCGTATGCAGAAGATGAGATGCTTTTCTCAGCCATTCGTGCGGGTGCAGCCGGGTATGTATTAAAGCAAATTGGCGGTGAGGATCTCGTGCGGGCAATTGAAGCTGTTGCCAGAGGTGAAGCGCTGCTCGATCCTGCAGTCACCCAGCGAATTTTCCAGGAAGTCCGTAAGGCTGCTAGAGAAGAGGAAGCCTCTGCTTTCTCCGCTCTCACCCAACAGGAAAGACATGTCCTGATGCTCGTCTCGGAAGGAAAAACCAACCGTGAAATTGCCAAAGCACTCTTTCTAGGAGAGGGAACAGTGCGAAATTATGTCAGCAGTATCCTTTCTAAGCTGGGTGTGAGTAATCGTGCAGAGGCTGCTGCTTATGCGGTTGAGCATAATTTAAAGGACTACCTATAAATAAACATCTACTGTGGGTTGTTATCGTAACTCATTTTATATGCCGGTGTTCTCTACTATGCCTGGTTTTTTAGAGAAAATGTTGTAAAATATTTACTTAAGGACGTCGTGAAGTTAAACCCAGCAAAACACTGGGAAAAAATAAATCAAAAACCTTGGAGGAACATTACAATGACTGATCAACCCATCAATCCAGAAATAACCAGCGATGATAAATTATGGGCAGCATTAGGTTATCCGATATCACCCTTAGCAGTCATCGCTCTCCTAATGGAGGATAAGAAAGCACGCCCTTTCATTAAGTATCATGCTGTACAGTCCATAGCGTTTAACATTGTGCTCTACATTTTGATCGCTATCATATCGGTTGTCACATTCGGAATTGGAGCCATTTGCGCACCCTTGTTCTGGTTAGTTATTCTTTGGCCAGCTTATGTAGCATACCAGGGTAAGTATCTTGAGGTTCCAGTCATCACAAACTTCCTTAAAAAACAGAATTGGATCTAAAATAATTCTTATACTTATTACCCGCCAGCCTTATGTTGGCGGGTATCCTTATTTTATTAAATGGAGGATATAGACTTTATAAATTGCTATTTGTGCGTATAAAATTCATAATACAGCTTGACATTTCTGCAATGCAACCATAGAATAAGCCCGTTAAAATAACCGGAGCAAAGAAGAGACCCAAGTATGCTTGGGCACCGAAGGGGCAAACCGATAACCGTCAAGTTATGGGTGAATCTCTCAGGTTGAAGGACTTTGTTCCATAATATAACTCTGAAAAGCTAGCGTAGTATGCTGGTACCGTTGGGGCAAATGATTTGGAGGAAGGTTTACTTCCAAACGCGAAACTCTCAGGTTGATTACAGAGGCACACGAATAGTGCGTGTGCCTTTGCGATTTAATAGCTTTATATATTCTGTCTTGTGTAATTGGGAGTTCGTATTAA
>CAZXPK010000145.1:0-8466 GCA_964642565.1 uncultured Anaerolineaceae bacterium | reverse complement strand
AGGTTTCCATTGCATTTTTTACACCTTTGTCCGAACTTGTGTCCGAAGGTCAGATTACTCAAAATTCACCTGTATAAATTGGAGTAAAATTGTCTACATGATGCGTAAAGTGTGGTTTAACCTCGCATATCTTCAAAAACCTATTTGGGATACTGGCATATCACCTCAGGAGTTACTTCATTTCATCACAACTCATGCCCCAGGCAAAGCGTTGGACCTAGGCTGTGGGACGGGAACGAACGTGATTACCCTGGCAAAACATGGTTGGAATGTGACCGGCGTGGACTTTTCAAGACGGGCGATCCAAACCGCGAAAAAGAAAGCACAATATAATGATGTCCATGTCGATTTACGCTTGGAGGATGTTACGCGATTGGATTCGATCACGGGCAGGTTCGATTTGATCCTGGACATGGGGTGTTTTCATAGCTTGCCGCCCAAGAAGCGCCCGACCTATATCCAAAAAGTTGACCAGCTTCTGGCTGAAACAGGCACCTTCCTAATCTACTTATTTTTCAAGTCACAATTCGATTGGGGTGGTCCGGGAGTATCTGAAAAAGATATTCAATCGGTTACTCAGAAATTTCAAGTAATGGAACGTAAGGATAGCACTGAACGTGGCATACGTCCCTCTGCCTGGTTCACGTTGAAAAAATATATCTATAAAATCGCTGGATAATTAATTTAATGAAGCTGCTATTTATTTTCCTGGATGGAGTGGGATTAGGTGAAGACAACCCTGTCACTAACCCATTCGTTCAAACCGCAATGCCGAACTTGGAAAAAATCCTTGGAGGCCATAAATTAATCGCTGACGGTCATCATTCGGACGCGGGAGCAGATTATTACCTCGTAAAAACCAAGCGCGCTTCTCTCCTGACATTGGATGCACGTCTCGGAATCGAGGGTATTCCACAATCGGCCACCGGACAAGCCTCTCTATTAACAGGAATAAACGTCTCCGCGAGGCTTGGTTTCCATGATGGCCCAAAACCGACACCTTCGATCATAGAATTGATTCATAATGGGACTCTATTATCTCAACTTCACGAACATGGTAGAGCTGCTTCGCTATTGAATGCTTTTCCACCCCGATATTTTGAGTCGATCGAGGCGGGTTATCGTATTCCTGGAGTGATTGCTTTATCAGCGAATCAGGCAGGTATCCAACTAAAAACCATAGCAGATTTGATTGAAGGTAATGCAATTTCTGCGGACTTCACTGCTGGAGGATGGCGTAGTCACCTGGGATATAAAAATACCCCTGTGTTAAACCACGTCCAGGCTGGAGAACGGCTTTATCGTTTGACAGACACTTCCGACCTGACAATCTTCGAATATTGGCTGACGGACGTGGCAGGCCATCATCAGGATATGGAATCTGCATGCAAAATATTGGAAACACTTGATGATGTTCTTGGAAGCTTATTGAATTCTTGGGATGATAAAAACAGCTTGATCCTACTCACTTCTGATCATGGGAATCTAGAAGATTTGAGTACCCGGCATCATACGCTTAATGATGTCCCCCTTTTAATTATTGGGTCACCCGAAGCAAGAGAATTATTCACCAATCAGATAAATGTGGCTCGTGCCTCAAGGCCAAAACCCGATTTAACCGATATTGCCCCGGCAATTTTAAACTTTATCGGATTATCACAATTCTCCTAGATAATTCCGACCTGCTTTCCAATCTTGGAAAACACTTCCAATACCCTGGCTAATTGGTCATCTGTGTGAGTGGCCATATAACTCGTGCGCAGCAGCTGTTTCCCTTCAGGTACGGCAGGTGAGACAACCATATTGACGTACACTCCGGCATCAAACATGGCTTTCCAAATAATGGCGGCACGCTTATCATCACCGATGAAAATTGGAATGATCGGGGACACCGAATTCCCGGTGTTAAAACCAAGCTGATGGTAATTAGCTCGCATATGGTCACCGATATCGTTAACGCGCTTGACCCGCTCAGGTTCCTCCTGCATGACATGTAAAGCTGCTAATGCCGTAGCTGCATTTGCTGGGGGTATGCTTGCACTAAAAATCAACGATCGAGCGTGATGCTTGATGTAATGGATAATATCCTCGTCCCCTGCGATATATCCGCCCACAGACGCCAGGGACTTACTGAACGTTCCCATGATGAGATCAACCTCATCTTTTAATCCAAAATGTGCTGCAGTGCCCCTACCCCCTCCCAGGATTCCCAAGGCATGGGCGTCATCCACCATCAGCCGCGCTCCATACTGTTTGCAAACCTTAGCAATATCAGGCAATGGCGCAATATCACCTTCCATACTGAACAGACCATCAACGACAATCAATTTCCCTAAATTATCTGCAACCCCTGCCAGGACGCGTTCCAAATCCTCAACGTTGTTATGTTGGAAGCGTTTAACCTTCCCCCACCCCAATCTAGCCCCGTCCACAATACTGGCATGATCATCTCGATCCAGTATAACCACATCATTTCTACTTACCAATGAACTGATCGTTCCCAGATTGACCTGCATACCAGTCGAAAAAACTAATGCTGCTTGTTTCCCCACCCAGTCCGCCAACTCGTGCTCCAGTTGCTCATGCAGCTCCAATGTGCCATTCAAAAAGCGTGAGCCAGTGCAACTGGTACCATAACACTCGATTGCCTCTATCGCAGCCTGTCGCACTTTCGGGTGAGTCGTCAGACCCAAATAATTATTCGACCCACACATGATCAAACGCTTACCTTGAAAGATGGCCTCACTTCCTTCATTGCCCTGCATGGCAATAAAGTACGGGTAATATCCTGATGCAATGAATTCCTTTGCATAGGTGAAGTTATAGCATTTTTCAAAGATATCCATGATCTAGACCTCTTTTAAATTAGATGAATTTTTCTTTTTGATCGACCCAGCGATGATTAGATCAATGATCGGATTTAATCCTACCCCAAATAGTCCATTCAAGTGGTAGACGACTTTACCTTCAAGAGCCGGAATAATCAGATACTGACCACGCTCGATTCCTTTGAGGATTGTCTTTGCGACTGCATTTGCAGTCATAGAACCGCTAATGTTACCTAGCGCTTTTGTTTCGGGAGGTTTGAACTGATTTTCATATTCGAGCTGGGGAGTGTCTGTATCGGATGGTAAAATGATTGAGACGCCAATATTATGTAATTTCATCTCCTGTCTTAAAGCATCTGAAAAACCCCTAACGGCAAATTTCGATGGTCCGTAAGCAGAATAGCCGATGACAGAAAATACTCCTGCCAACGATGAGATATTAACGATATATCCTGAACCTTTTTTTAGCATCGCTGGCAACACTTCTTTGGTCATATACACAGTACCAAAGTAGTTGACTTCCATCATCCAATTAAAAATTTCTATATCCAACACATGGACATATCCCGGATGAGAGACCCCAGCTGAATTGATCAATAAATCTGGAGATCCTGATTGTTCCTTAACGTGATCGACTGCCTCTCGAACTTGATCCCAATCTGAGATATCCGCAGAAAACGTTCCAATCTTTTGACTTTGGTTCTTCCGGTGAGTTTCAACCTCTATGCGAGCGGAATCCAATAAATCTTTATGTTGCGCCACCAACCATACACTCATACCTCGTTCAGCCAAACCACATGCGATGGCTTTACCAATCCCGCTAGATCCTCCGGTCACCAGAGCGACTTTTCCTGGCTCGAGCTGAGCTTTGATCTTCATATAATTGTTAACCCATTTATATAGAAAAGGTTATTACCAAATGATCGATAGGGTTTGTATGAATAATGCTGCATTATTATAAGGGAAAAAACGATTATAACTGTTTTGTTGATAAATAGAAAACGTCTTATGAGATTTGCCATCGTGTTTATTGAATATCAAGAATACAAAATTCATGGCATAGATGTGACTTATCGACGATTAGTAGACTATGCAACATACTTTTTCTGCACAAATATATGAAACTGGATTCTCGATATTTAGTAGTGAGTCAGGTATGTTTAAGAAAATATAAGGTCGATATTGAGGATTTAGGGTTATGATTATGTGTTTCATCGAGATGAAATTTTATCTGAGATAAGCCATGCCTACTTTATCTGCTCGTCTTAAATCATTAGGGGTAAAAATTGGTACGAAGGATTTACCCGCACCTCAACCACGCCAATCCCATCCGGTTGAAGAAATCATGGCAGGACGATTTATAGAAACTGGCCATGGCAGTACTTATCTTCTCGAGCAAGATTTTCCAGTGAATTACATTCACGGCCAAATTGGGTTGCGCATTTCGACCACACCACATACCATTGCTGAATGGGCAGGTGACTTGAAAATTGCCGAACAAAATCCAGAAAGCATGGTATTCCTTGATACAGAGACCTCTGGATTAGCGGGTGGAACAGGGACATTTGCCTTCCTCGTTGGTGCAGGGCGCTACACCCAAGATGGATTCCATTTGGCTCAATTTTTCATGCGTGATCCCCTGGAAGAACCCGCTCTATTGCTCGCCCTCGAAGATTTTTTTGCTCCATGCCAGACGATTGTAAGCTTCAACGGAAAAGCATTTGATGTGCCTTTATTAGATACGCGCTATATTCTCCAGGGTTGGAAATCTCCGTTTACAAACCTCGCACATGTGGACTTATTACATTTGGCACGCCGTTTGTGGCGCGACCGGCTCCCCAGTCGAACCCTGGCAAACCTGGAAATTCAGATCCTGCATGCCAGTCGCACAGATGAGGAGATACCGGGGTGGATGATCCCCCAAATTTATTTTGATTATTTGCGCGATGGAGACGCCAGACCGTTACAACGCGTGTTTTATCACAACTCCATGGATGTGGTCTCATTGGCGGCATTATTGAACCACACTTCTTCATTACTTGAAGATCCTTTTTCGCAGCCAACGAGCGAATATATCGATTTGGCAGCAGTTGGAAGACTGTTGGAAGACTTGGGTCATACTGAAAGAGCAACCGAACTATACGAGACCTGTTTAAAGGCGGAACTTCCTCAGGAAACATATAATGACACGCTTCTCCACCTTTCCATGCTGCATAAGCATAATAATAATTACAAAGCTGCAATTCCATTGTGGGAGCAGGCAGCCTCACTTAGAAGAATCTACGCTTATGAGGAATTAGCCAAATATTTTGAACACCGCGCCCAGAACCTTGAAATGGCTCTCAAGTGGACTCTTGAAGCACTGGAGTATATTGGTTCTTCAAGTCTTTCAAGTGCAGAAAAAAATCAATGGAAACCTGAATTTCAGCACCGGTTACTACGCTTGCAGCGGAAGATCTCCACCCAAGGAGAATAAAATAAGTGCTGCCTATGTTAGTAAAGCAGCCCTGGAAAGACACGGTAAAACATCAATTTAAAGCTTCAATTTGCTTTTTTAGTTTCTCCACGGTCTTTCGATAACTGACTAATTTATCTTTCTCTTTCTGAACAATCTCCACTGGTGCTCTTTGAGCAAAAGAGCTGGCGAGCAATTTTTTCAGACGATTAACCTGAACTTCGGCTTCATTAAGGGCTTTATTCAGTCTGTCTCGCTCTTCGCTTGTGTCTACTAATTCTTCAAGAGGAAGATATATTTCTATGGATCCGATAGCGACTGCTACTTGATTTTCTCCTTTTGGAGGCAGATCAGAAGCTATGTCGAACTTTTTAGGATCAAGTTGAGCCAATGCGGAAACGATATTCTTTTGTTGATGGAATAATTGTGTCTTTTCACCTGCAGAAAGAGCAGCGGGAATTCGTTTTCCTGGTTTGACGTGCTTTTCAGAACGGAGATTTCTTATCACGCGTATGGTTTCTTGGATCAAGCTGAAATCCGTGATGCATTGATTCTCCCATCCCTCCTCTTGGCGAGGTTCAGGCCAGGATGCGTTGATTAATCCCTCCGTCCAGTTGGCTGTCAAAGCTGAAAGATGAGAATCCAGCACAGTTTTCCGCAAATAACCCCAGATCTCTTCGGTTATAAAAGGTATATAAGGATGTAGGAGTCGTAAGCTCAGGTCCAACACCCTGACCAGTGTGGAAGCTGTGTAGTATGCGCGATCACCACCCTCGTTGAGCTGAAGCTTCGCTACCTCTAGATACCAATCAGCAAATTCGCTCCAGAAGAAATCATAGATTTGCCGACCAGCTTCGCCGTATTGATAAGTTTGGAATAACCGCTCTACATTACGGATGAGTTCCTGTACGCGTGCCCAAATCCATGAATCAGCCAGCGTCCATTCTGGCTCAGATTTAGTCGGTGCCTCGATCTTATCCAGGTTGGTGAGTATGAAGCGACTAGCGTTCCAGACTTTATTGATGAAATTTCGGCTGGGTTCCACTTGTTTCGTATTCACGTTCATATCTTTGCCAGGGGTAGTCCCCACGAGCAATGAAAATCGCAATGCATCCGTCCCCATTTCGTCCATCACGATCAATGGGTCGATGACATTATCATTCGTTCTGCCCATCTTTCTCCCATGTTCATCACGGATTAAACCATGAAGATACACCTGGCTGAAGGGGACATCGCCAGTAAATTCCAGACCGAACATGATCATCCTTGCCACCCAGAAAAAGAGGATGTCGTAAGCTGTTTCCATCATAGTGGTTGGATAAAAATATTTATAATCTGGCGTTTCTTCAGGCCAGCCCAGGGTTGAGAATGGCCATAACGCTGATGAAAACCAGGTATCCAGGACATCTGGATCCTGATTAATATTTGCACTCCCACAGTGAGCACAAACAGCAGGGTCTGTCCTGGTTACAGTCAGCTCTTGGCAGTCTTTACAATACCATACCGGAATCCGGTGACCCCACCAAAGTTGGCGTGAGATACACCAATCCTGAATATTCTCAAGCCAGTTGTAAAACACTTTGGTGAAGTGTTCGGGCACGATCCGGATTCGCCCTGACCGTACGGCCTCTAAGGCTGGCTTTGCCAACGTTTCCATGCGAACGAACCATTGGGTGGATATCATGGGCTCGATAATTTCACCCCCCCTTTGTGAGCGAGGGATATTGAGCATATAATCTTCCTCTTTTATTACCAGTCCAGCTACCCGCATATCCTCCCATAAGTTCTTCCTGCATTCGAACCGATCCTGCCCCCGATATGGTCCACCATTCTTGTTGATGTGTGCAGTTGTATCTATTACTGAGATCACGTCCAGACCATGAGTTTGGCCAATCTGATAGTCATTCGGATCATGCCCCGGGGTGATTTTTAATGCACCTGTTCCAAATTCACGGTCTACATATGTGTCTGCAATCACCGGGATCACGCGTCGAAGGATTGGAACAATTACTTCCCGACCAATATATTTCTTATATCGCTCATCTTCCGGATGTACTGCGACTGCAGTATCACCCAGGATGGTCTCCGGTCTTGTAGTGGCAACCGGAATATATTCGTTGTCCGAATCTGATAACAAGTACTTAAAGTAGTAAAGTTTACCCGGTTCTTCCTTATATTCCACCTCCAGGTCAGATACGGCTGTCTTGAGACCGGGAGACCAGTTGATCAAGCGTGGTCCGCGATAGATCAATCCTTTTTCATACAACAGGACAAAAGCATCACGCACCGCCTGCGAGAGCCCAGCATCCATTGTGAACCGTTCACGCCTCCAATCACACGAAGCGCCTAATCGTCTGATTTGACTTGTGATGATCCCACCATACTTCTCTTTCCATGCCCATGTGAGTTCTAAGAATTCCTTCCTTCCGATCTGTTCGCGGCTAAGCCCTTCACGCTTTAGTGATTTCTCAATTTGCAATTGTGTAGCGATACCCGCGTGATCAGATCCTGGTACCCAAAGAGTCGGGATGCCTTTCATGCGGTGATATCGGATCATCAAATCCTGCAATGAAACGAACAAGGCAGAACCCAAATGCAACTCACCGGTGATGTTGGGTGGCGGGATCGAGATGACATAGGGTTTCCGGTCAGGGTCAAACCCAGGTTTATTAGGGTCATTAACCGGCTGAAAATAACCATGCTCCTCCCACCAATGATATATCCTTCCTTCAGTGGATTTAAAATCATACGCTTTAGGTAATTCGAAAGTAGTCATATCTGTCTCCTTCAACCTCTAGATATTAAACAAAAATCCCTTCGCCCACATGAGGACGAAAGGGATCACTTTCGCGGTACCACCTCATTTCACCAGGATAATCTGGTGCTCTCACCTCTGACAATCATCAGGGTTGCGCTGTAACGGGCTCACCCGTGTCGGTCTACTCAAGCCATTATAGGCACTTTCTTCGACATACCAACCAGGCGACATTCAATGGGATATGCTGAGGGAGGTTTCCAGCCAATGACCTCACCTTCTCTGGCAGCGCATCAACCACCTACTCCTCCTGGTCATGCTTCAGAGTATTAATTTTATCGATTATACCCACCTTTCCATCAACCGTCAATAAATATTAAATCGATAATGACCAGAACTTATGACAAATGGACTTGACTTTTAGGTTT
>CAZXPK010000144.1:5615-8497 GCA_964642565.1 uncultured Anaerolineaceae bacterium | reverse complement strand
TAATTATCGAATTTATTATCGCGCTTGGGACAATCATATTTATTCACGAATTTGGTCATTTCATTGTCTGCAAGCTATTAAAAATCGAAGTCGAAGAGTTTGGTTTTGGGTTCCCACCTCGTGCGTTAACTCTTTTTGAGCTCGGTGGTACGAAATTTACCCTGAACTGGTTGCCATTGGGAGGCTTCGTTCGTCCGAAAGGTGAAAACGACTCCACCATTACAGGCGGCATGGCAGCAGCCAACCCGTGGAGACGTATTGCCGTTTTGCTGGCAGGACCCATCATGAACCTTCTGACTGCAGTGGTTTTGTTCATCGCCATTTATGGTGTCATCGACTCATTGCCAGATCGCAACCGGGTCCAGCTGGTTGAAATCTCACCGAATTCGCCTGCATCAGCTGGAGGTTTGAAAGCTGGGGATATCCTAGTCAGCGTTGAAGGAGTAGAAATCCATTCCTTGGAGGCTGTCAAACCAGTGATTTATGCCAACCTGGGTAAGCCTCTTGAGTTTATCTTTCAACGAGATGGCGTCACCCAGGAAGTCACAATTACTCCCCTGGCCAACCCGGGTAGCTCAGGCGCGGTTGGTATCTATATGAATTACCCAATGAAAGCTTTTACAATCTGGGGTGCCATCCCTGAAAGCTTTACGTCTATGTATCAGTACGTCAAGGAATTGTTCACGATGATCGGTCAAATGATCCAAGGCCAATCCACAGCATCGGAAGGACGGTTGGTGGGGATCAAAGGCATGTTCGACCTGTATGCCTCCGTGCGTGAAAGTGCTGGCACACCCGGTGTACCAACCATTGTCAATGTGATGCTGTTCTTTGCCAGCATCAGTATTTCACTTGGATTAATGAACCTGCTTCCTATCCCAGCATTAGATGGAGGACGAATCGTATTCGCCCTGCCCGAAATTATTATCCACCGACGAATCCCACCCAAATATGAAGTCTGGGTGAATTTCATTAGTTTTGCTTTACTGATCCTGTTGATGATTTTTATCAACCTGCAGGATTTCATTCACCCGATCACCACACCCATCCCTTAATTTATATGGCTATTTCTAAACCAATCCCTTTCACAAAATTAATCGAAGCATTACTCGATGAGAGTACCCCATTTTCACCACGCTACCTGAACCGTCTATCAGACCTGGAACCAGACGACACATCTGCATTAGCAGAAATCTGGCCTAAAATCTCCTTGCGACGCTGTCAAGCCCTTCTGGAAGACCTGGAAGAGATTCATCTGGCAGATGACCTGCTTTGTTTTGAAGAAGTGGGGCGAGTGGCATTAAAAGATAATGAACCAGGTGTGCGCAGGCGTGCCTTACAAATCCTGCGTGAATATGAGCTGGTAGACCTGTTACCCACATTCGTGGATATGTCACAGCATGATCCCGATGCTGACGTCCGCGCAGCTTCAGCTGAAGGGCTAGCCACGTACGTTTATATGGGTGAAGTGGAAGATATATCGCCCAAAAAATTGCAGCAGGTCGAGGAATACTTACTGCGCTTGATTTCCAGCTCTGATACCACCCTGGTACGCCGTAGGGCGTTGGAAGCAATGGGGTTCTCATCGCGCAAGGAAGTCGTCAAGCTGATAGAACAGACATATGCCTCGCCTGACGTGGATTGGTTGGTCACGGCACTGGTCGCGATGGGCCGTTCCGCCAACCCACGTTGGAACCCGCAAGTACTTAAAATGCTAACTCACAAGCGCCCAGCTGTACGGGCAGAAGCTGCCAGTGCAGCGGGTGAGCTTGAGATCAAAGCGGCAGTTCCCACGCTACTGGAATTACTGGAAGATGTCGATCTAGACGTCCGTATGGCCTCCATTTGGGCATTATCCCAAGTTGGTGGAGAAGGCGTGCGATCAGCGCTTGAAAGTTTGCTAGAAGCCACAGAAGATGACGATGAAGCGAACCAGATCGATAATGCCCTGGAAAATCTGGATTTTACCGAAGAAATGAGAAATCTTGCCTTGCTGGAAATACCTGAGGACGGGAAAGATCCTGAAGACAACTCAGAGGATGATTATGATGATGATTTGAGTGATCTCATTTCTGAGGATGACGAAGATTGAGCGAATTATTTGCTCTATTCTTTAATAACCTCTTCCCCATTTTACTGGCCGCCTGTATTGGTTTCGCTTTAGCCAAATGGTTAAAGATTAATCCACGTCCGCTTTCTCAAGTCATTTTTTACGTATTCAGCCCGGTCCTGGTTTTTAGCCTGATCATTAACAGTCACTTGAGCAACCAGGATATCCTACGCACACTTCTGTTCGCCATCGTGTTAATGGTCTGTGTAGGTCTTATCACCTGGCTTATCGGGGGCATCCTGCGACTGGACCGGCGAACCTTAGCAGCCGTAATGATCACAGCTATGTTTATGAATGCGGGTAATTATGGGCTACCTCTGACCAGCTTTGCCTTTGGTGAAACGGCACTGGCTTTCGCCAGTGTCTTTTTTGTCATCAATGCCATGTTCACCAATACGGTTGGTATCGTAATTGCCTCGTCAGGGTCAATGAGTGTGATTAATGCAATTAAAGGGCTGGTAAAATTTCCAGCCATCTACGCTTTAACGTTGGGGATCTTATTTCTACAATTCGGCTGGAAATTGCCGTTCGGTTTGGAGCGGTCAGTGACTTTGCTCAGTAATGCTGCCATTCCATGCATGCTGGTACTGCTCGGCATGCAGCTGGTTAACATTCGTCTGGAGGGTCACATCCTCCCGCTGATCCTTACCGGTAGTATGCGCCTGCTGATTGCTCCAATGCTCGCTTTTGGATTAACCAGGCTATTTGGCATGACCGGACCCTCCTATCAGGCTGTGGTATTGGAAGCCGCGATGCCCGTTGCTGTGCTAAC
>CAZXPK010000144.1:0-5515 GCA_964642565.1 uncultured Anaerolineaceae bacterium | reverse complement strand
CAAATTCCCACTTACACGCGACAGTAACAGGACAGGTGCAGGGGGTCAGCTATCGTTATTTTGTATTGGAGAAGGCAGAGACCCTTACCCTTTGTGGTTGGGTGCGTAACCGGTGGGATGGCTCAGTCGAAGTCACCGCTGAAGGACGACTTCAGGATCTCGAGCAACTCCTGCAATCATTGCGGGAAGGTCCACCCATGGCCAGGGTGGCAGATATAGATTTTGAATGGCTGCCTTTCACTGGTGAGTTTAATGGTTTTCGGGTAAGGTCGACGGCTTAATTTATCTTTATCCTTGCGAAAAACCCAATCCCCTCTCCTTAAGAGAGACAATTCGCCCACTGCCAATGATAATGTGATCGAGTAGCTTCACATCCAGGAGCTCTCCCGCCTGCAGGATGGCGCGGGTGATGGCGACATCATCCGGGCTTGGGGTTGGGTCGCCGGAGGGATGGTTGTGGATGACGATCAAATTGGTGGCATTGCGCCGAATGGCGGCTTTGAAGATTTCAGCAACACGCACCTGGGAAGAGTTGACCGAACCGCGATAAACCGTCTCGATATGTTGCACCCGGTTGCGGGTATCCAGCAACAAGACGCGTAATTCTTCCTGCTCCAATGCGCTCATCTCATATTGGACTAACTCAGCAGCATCAGCAGGGCTATGCACGATGGGTCGTTCCTCAGGGGATTCCAGCACCAGCCTTCTGCCTAGCTCAATGGCGGCTTTGATCTGGGCAGCCTTAGCCAGCTTGATCCCTTTTTGGTTACTTAATTCATCAAAGGATGCCCGGTGGATGCCGGAGATACCCCCAAAAGTTTGCAGTAACCTTTGACCAACTTGAACTGCTGTCTCACCCACCATACCCACTCTGAGCAGGATTGCCAGCAACTCTGCAGTCGACAAGGACTGTGGCCCAAGTTTCGCCAATCGCTCCCTGGGACGTTCTTCCTCCTTCAAATCCTTGATGGTGTAGATATTGGTTTCCGAACGGCTCATTTCATAGCACTCCTTTTAGTTAATGCCTCCATACGAAACTTGATTATCGATTCCAATGCTCAATGCTATAATCAATTCTGGGAGCGTGCGTAGATGCTTGATCCACAGACTTTAAGTAATCTTATCATGGGACTGGCTGCCTGGGGCGCAGCGTTCCTGGTGGCATTATGGCTGAGTCTGATCATCTGGACATACCGCGATATCCGTTCACGGGCACGAGATCCTTTGATCCGGATCCTGGCGATCATCATCGTCGCTCTGCTTTTCCTACCAGGGATCGTTGTCTATCTCATTTTACGCCCGGCACGCACCTTGGAAGATGAATATCAGCACACGCTGGAGGAAGAAGCCCTCCTGCAATCGATTGAGGATGTCCCACTTTGCCCCGGTTGCGGTCGTCGTATCAAGGATACCTGGACGGTATGCCCAAATTGCCATACCAGACTCAAGAAAGCCTGCCACCAATGCCGTAAGCTGATGGATTTAAGTTGGAATATTTGCCCTTACTGCGGTACTCCGGCACCTGGGATGCGGCGCGAAAATATGACCATGGATGACGTCACTCGCCCAACCCCGATTGATGAGGAAGCTCCACCTGGTGAAACGGTAGTGGTAGATAAGCCATAGAATAATAACGGCGCACCTTGGAGTGCGCCGTTATTTCATCAACGTCTGAGAGCCTCCCAACCGGCATATTTAGCTGTCTCTCCCAATTCTTCTTCAATCCGTAGCAGTTGATTGTACTTTGCGACCCGGTCAGAACGGGCTGGTGCACCCGTTTTGATCTGACCCATATTAAGGGCTACTGCCAGATCGGCGATGGTGGTATCTTCCGTCTCACCGGACCGGTGTGAAGTGACTGCCCGCCATCCCGCCCGGTGGCAGGTCTCCACAGCTTCGATCGTTTCGGTGAGGGTGCCGATCTGGTTTAGCTTGACCAATAAGGCGTTGGCAGCTTTCTCTTTGATAGCCCGGCGAACACGTTCAGGGTTGGTAACCAGCAGATCATCGCCCACAATCTGAATGCGTCCACCAATTTCCTGGGTCATAAGCACCCAGCTTTCCCAGTCGTCCTGTGCCAATCCATCTTCTATGGATACGATTGGGTACTGGTCAACCCAAGATTTCCAGAACGCCACCATCTGCTCGCCAGTGAGCTGCTTGCCTTCCTTACGCAGGTTATACAACCGGGTTTGCTCATCAAATAACTCAGATGCTGCGGGATCCAGGGCAATCCCAATCTGTTCGCCAGCTTTATAACCAGCCTTCTCGATCGCAGTAAGGATGACTTCCACTGCTTCATTATTAGCTTTCAGTGCCGGAGCATAGCCACCTTCATCGCCCACCAGAGCAGTGTACCCACGCTCTTTAAGCACCGATTTTAAGGCATGGTAGATTTCCGCACTCCAACGTAGTCCTTCAGCGAAACTTGGGGCTCCCAGGGGCATGATCATGAATTCCTGTGCATCTGTCGATTGCCACCCGGTGTGTGCTCCACCGTTCAGGATGTTCATCATCGGGACAGGCAGCACATGCGCATATACGCCACCGATGTACCGGTATAAAGGCAGTCCCAGGGAAATAGCAGCTGCCTTTGCCACAGCCAGGCTGGTGCCCAGCATGGCATTTGCTCCCAGCTTGGATTTGTTAGGCGTCGCATCCAATTCGAGCAAAATTGTGTCAATCAGCTTTTGTTCAGTGGCATCCCATCCACTCAGCTCTTCAGCAATGGCGCCATTCACATTATCCACAGCCTTTGTAACCCCCTTGCCCAAATAACGCAGCTTGTCACCATCGCGTAATTCAAGTGCTTCGTGTACGCCTGTGGATGCTCCAGAAGGCACCGCTGCCCGACCCAATGACCCATCGAGTAAAATCACTTCGACTTCCACTGTTGGATTGCCCCGTGAATCAAGGATCTCTCGCCCCAACACTGACTCAATTAATGTATCCATTCTTTACCTCTGTTCTTTCGTTTATTTACAATCCCTAACCTGGGATGAGATATGATCTTGTAAAAACAGCCACTATTTTACCGCATTACGACAAATTTATTATCCGGGTTTTCTCATGGTAACTTTACCATTAATCGTGTATTTAGTCTGCGTGAAAGTAAGCCATTGGAGAACCAGGAATGACAAATCACCTTTCGATGGTTTGAAATTTATGCAATCCCTGCCCTTTGCTTAACCGCACGTAAAAATGCTACAAATAGCGGATGTGGACGGTTTGGGCGTGATAGGAATTCAGGGTGAAACTGAGTCCCAACCATGAAAGGATGATCCACCAGCTCAGCAATCTCCACTAAACGACCATCAGGTGAGATGCCCGAAAAGCGCATTCCATTTTTCTGTAAGTCATCTCGAAAAGTATTATTCAGCTCAAAGCGATGCCGATGACGCTCTTGCACCAAGGGAAGCTGATATGCTTTGGCTGATATGGATCCTTCTTGGAGCACACAAGGATATAAGCCCAATCTCATCGTACCGCCCATATCGACCACCCCGCGTTGGTCTGGCATCAGGTCAATCACTGGATAAGACGTTGTCCGATCAAATTCAGTTGAGTTGGGCTCTTCACTTTTATAAATCATACGTGCAAAATCAACTACCATGAGCTGCATCCCAAGACACAACCCGAAATATGGTACTTTATTCTCACGGGCATAATGTGCAGCTTGCAGCTTACCTTCTATACCCCGCGAGCCAAAACCACCCGGCACAAGGATGCCATCAGCTTGCTGAATCTCATCCCAGCCACGCCCTTTTTCGAGCTCGGCTGAATGGACCCATAGGATATCCACATCGACATCCAATTCAAGACCAGCATGCTTAAGTGCTTCCCGTACGCTCATGTATGCATCATGCAATTCGACGTACTTTCCAACCAGGGCGACCTTAACCTTTGGATTAGGATGGCCGACTTTTTTCACCAATGCTTCCCAGGCTGTCCAATCAGGATGGCGCCGGGCGTCCAAACCAGCCCGTTTTAAAAGGTAATCACCCACCCCGGCTTTTTCCAGGATCAAAGGCACTTCGTACAATATCGGGGTCGTGACCATCGGGACAACCGCCTTCTTCTCCACGTCGCAGAAGAGGGCGATCTTATCACACAGCTCCTCTCCCACAGGATAATCCGAGCGTGCTACGATCATATCTGGGGCAATACCTATCGAACGTAGCTCCGCCACTGAGTGCTGGGTGGGCTTGGTCTTCAGCTCATCGGTCGCACCAATATGAGGCAACCAGGTCACGTGGATATAAATGGTATTCTCACGACCGATATCGGAGCGCATCTGACGGAGCGCTTCAAGGAAAGGTAATGATTCAATATCCCCTACAGTACCACCAATCTCCACCAGCACAATCTCAGCACCCGTCGCTTTTGAAACCAACATGATCCTGCGTTTAATTTCATTAGTAATATGTGGAATCACCTGAATGGTACCCCCAAGGTAATCACCTCGCCTCTCTTTCGCGATCACCTCCGCATAGACCTGACCGCTGGTGAAATTGCATACCTTGCTCAAGCTTGTATCAATAAAGCGCTCGTAATGACCCAAATCCAGGTCAGTTTCGGCTCCGTCATCCAGGACGTAAACCTCGCCATGCTGGTAGGGGCTCATTGTGCCAGGGTCAACATTAATATATGGGTCCAGTTTTTGTGCTGTCACATTGAATCCGCGTTCCTTGAGTAACCGCCCAATGGCTGCTGCAGTGACACCTTTCCCAACAGAGCTGACCACCCCACCGGTGAAAAAGATATATTTCGTAGTCATGTTTCCCTCCATTCTTGGTTCATCCACAGCGCTCAAAATATTGGTTTCGATGGATAGAGTCTAATAATAAAGGCAGTGGGGAGGGCCGTTTGACGGCAGCCTCCCCACCGAAATCGACTGAAGATCTCTTTTTAGCTAACCTCATCATTCCACCACCCGTTGCAAATCTTCTGCAGCCCGTTGCATCTCAAGGAAGATCAATCCGAGTTTGGCCTGTTGTCCTGCCAAAGCAGTCAAGACAGCTTCACTACCAATGGAGGTGAGGATCACGAAACCCTCTCCCCCTTTGATGTAAACCTGTTCCAGGCTGCCACGACCCAGCTCGGCAGAAATGCGCTCGCCAAGGCTGAGCATGGCGGCTGACATGGCAGATACGCGGTCCTCCTCAACTTCATTCGGGAGTGCAGAGGCAATGATGAGACCATCCACTGAAACTACTGCAGATGCTTCGATATCTGGCGAGGCTGCCTGCATTTGACGTAAACGCGAAACCATCTGCTCTGTCCGAGATAAAGTCATGCGATTCCTATTCTCAGTGGTCGAAGATTAAATTACAACTCATGAGTTTACCATAATTTTATCAAAGTGTCGGTTTGGGTGATGAATATTCAAAAATTGCTGATTGGAGGTTATATTGACATCTCCGCTAAAATATATCTTATGAGATCAATCAATTCACATAAACTCAGGTTCGGACACAAGTTCGGACATTTCCAATAATTAGGTCAGTAAAGGCCT
>CAZXPK010000143.1:0-8513 GCA_964642565.1 uncultured Anaerolineaceae bacterium | reverse complement strand
ACGTTGTTGATGGTGAGAGTGATCTCAATTGTCTGAGTTTTCATGAAATATCCTTATTTATCAAGAGTAATCACCGTACCTACTCCAACCTGGATGAACGCCTCCCCATAATCAGCAGCAAACATGGTGATTGCACGCTCTCCGGTGCAATGACAAGGAGCGACATTCTGCACCCCCAGCCGCCGGAGATCGGCGAGGATGGCAGAAATCTCAGATTCGCTCTTGCTGTCAAGATGGAACCCCCCCAGCACCAGATAAACTGGATCACCGGTAAGCTCGATGGCGCGTTCGACAATCCGCACGATACCTGGATGTGCGCAACCGGTAATGACCACTAAACCCTCCCCGCTCCGGATCACTAACGCTTGTTCGGGTGTGTTTATGGCGATCTCCCCGGTGGTCAAAATTCCGTCTCCGATGAACTGCCCCGATGTTACTTCGATGACCTGCGTTAACAATCCAACTTGTCGTTTGTAGATCTCTGAAAAAGAAGGTAACAGGTACACAGGCGGCTGAACACCGCTATTCAATATGGCGATCAACCCGCCGGTGTGATCCTCGTGCCCATGGGAGAGGACAATAGACTGGATGCGCCCAACATCAATTCCAAGCGTCTGCATGTTTTCCAACAAGATCTGCCCATCTCCACCGGTGTCGAAGAGCACGACCTGGTTACGGTACTCGACCAATGCTGAGAAGCCCCAGGCGGTCTTCAAATGTGAGCTGAACGGGTTATTGTCGTAAACAATTGATATCCTCATACTATCATCTGGGGGTGTCGGGGTTGGTATTTTCCTTTCCCTCGGGGTCTGAGATGGAAGAGGAAATAACGTGGCGGTTTGAACCGCTGGGAATGGGGTCTCATGGGGCAATGAGGGTAATGGCGCGGGAAAAACCTGCGTGATCTCCTGCTGGGGCAATGAGGGTATTGCAGTGGGAAAAACTTGCGTACGCTCCATGGTTATGGCTGCACTGCAAGCGCAGAGTGTAACTCCAATGATAAATAACAAGAAAGAGCGAAATACTGTCAATGTAGCCAACCTTTTTTATTCACATCGATGGCTTAAATTAATCTTTTGCTACATCTATGGGTTTGGAGAGAATCCGGAAGACACATACCAGTTTTGGGAAGAGCATAGGCACCAGTTGGCGATAGGCTTTGTATTCCGCTCCAAACTTTTTCACCAATTCTGGCTCTTCTACGATAAATAAGAACCCAAGGATCCATGACCACTGGATGATGGTGATGATCAGGAATGACCATGGATGCCCAATGAGCAGGCCAAGAGAGGTCATGAAAATGCCCACACTTAAATGATGAGGATGTCTTACGCATTGATAGAGATCTTTCGTGACTAATCGGCTTGTGCATCCCCACTCTTTAGACTCCCCCAAAAGTTTGAGCAGCTTTCCTGTTCTCTTCAGTGGAAAGTGAGCCAGCACCATACCGGCAAGTCCCAAGAAACGCACGAGTACAGGAAAGGGTTCAGTACGCAGGATAAGGTCGCTGGTGATCCCTCCAGCAATGGAAATGCCAGTCAGAATAAGCCAAAGTATGAGACGAATGCGACATTTCGACATATTCTTGCTCCTATATTTATTACCCATGTTTCGGGACCAAGATTTTATTATCGTGTACAGTCACGATATTCATCAATTTCTGCTCTTCCAAAGCGCCTTATCCAACAGGTGTGGACAGAGCGTCTATCAGTAATCCCTTGAAACGGTCAAGGGTGATCGGGTGAAATTCCACCTCCAAGCCCGTCCAATCAAACAATTCCTAAATCTCCTCAGCGTGTTGCGTCATGTGCTCCTCCGAGTTTTTCCAATACTGTTTTCAGCATTACGGAGACTTTAGCCATCAAGTCTGAAGTGTAAGACATCCCACATAATTAACCCGCCGTTGAGATAAACAGTGCCTGGCACATTTTTAATCTCACTCTCAACGATGTATTGGTTTTTCCGGCGCGATGATGTGGCTATAGGCTTCATCAGGATAACATGCTGGCGCCGGTGACAGTCAGCGAAATGTCTATGTATTGGATCTCCATATTTCCTACAGTTCCGATTTCATGTTCGCGGTCTTCCTGTGATAAGCGCTCATTAAACGTAAAATCATAGATACAGCCAGCTGGCCATCTTGCTGGAACAGCATCTCGATCTTGTCAACGTCAATTGCTAACAAGGAGCCCTCCGTCAGACCCCGTGCTGTGGAGACGTATTGATGAGGTGGTACAAGCGCTATAGTGCCCAGGGTTTCACCAGCCCCAAGCCACTCCATGCGCGCCATCGAATCGTTCCCAGCGGTGAATAACACCTCGATGTCACCCTCCAGTGACAGGAATATGGTATTTCCCAGCTCTCTTTCTTTGAACAGTATCTGGTTGGGATAAACGGTTATCTTCCTGCATACCCCAGCAACTTTTTCCAACTGGCTTTCGTTCAGGTTGGTGAATTGCGAAAGCCCTCTCAACAACTTTACGCTCACTGTCATAGAGAACCTCCTAAGCGCGGTCTCAAGTTCCTCGACGCGAGTGCTCGCGACGCCCCCGGGTGACAGCCTGACTACGGGCATCGTCAGGATAATGGGCCGAGGCAGCACTCCAGAAACGACAACCATATCGCTCGATCACCTGAGCCTGTCCACTACTTTCCAGATCCTTCAAGGCCGCATCTACCTCGCCTGGCGACCAGCGCTCCATGGCCTGCACCAATTCATCCTCACGCATTGGATGGCGGGTGATGATGCCGACAACCGCATCCACCAAAGATCCAGCCCCACTTAGGTCGAAAGATCCACTGGCGGGGTGTATAACCCTGGCAATATCGCCGAGTATGGCGCGGGCACGTAACAAACCTTCATCATCTGGTGGTTGCACCCAGGGCTCAACTGGAGGGCGCGTCGGCTGGAGTATATGAATCTCATCAGGATGAATAAGGGTTAATTCTATGGCAATTTGCTTTAATGCAACTTCAGTATCATTTAACCCTCGCACCAGCATGACCTCAATCCATAACTTTCCCTGGTATTCCTTGCGAAATTCCAATAGACCATTCACCAGCCTCTGGAAGTTTACCTCTGGGTGAGGACGGTTAATTCGGCGGTAAAGTGTTGGATTTCCCGCATCAAGAGATGGCAACACAGCATCAGCGGGCGATAATTCAGCGCGTACTTCTGGCAGGTATAATAATGACCCATTGGTAATAACCGCGATGGGTAAATGTGTTAACAACTTCACCTGTCGAATAAGCCAGCCTATGCTGGAATGCAGCGTGGTCTCTCCTGAACCGACGAATGTGACCCAATCGATCTCACCAGGCCGGTGAGATGTCAGGGCTTGTTTTACCTCAGCGATTATCTCTTGACGCGGAAAATACTCGCGTCGTCCATTCGTTAACGGGATGGTGCGCCCCAATTGACAATAGACGCAATTCCAATTGCAGGTTTTAAGTGGGACGGGATCAATTCCTAAAGATTGACCTAACCGTCGCGATGGAACCGGACCGAATACATATTTCATGGCTTTAATCTATTAGCCTTTCGAAATTACGATCACAAAAGCAACCAGGATGCCAACTGCCAAAGAGATGAGGGTATATCTCCGGTTTTCTTTTTCAATGGCGGGAAGCAAATGAGATGCACCCACATAAACGAGCGCACCAGCGGAAACCGCCAAAAGAATACCTAAAGCAGAGCGATCAATCTTGCTGATGAACGGGAAGGAAACCAAAGTACCTAATGGTGTAGATATTGCGGCTGCCAGAAAAGCATACCAAGCCGATCTCTTCCGTGTAAAGCCAGATCTTTCTAAAAGCAAGAAGGTAACCACCCCTTCGGGGAATTCATGAAACACCATCCCGATGGCTGCCAATACACCGGTGAAGATACTTACATTGAAGGTGACAGAGTAGATGATTCCATCAATAAAGGAATGAAGGCCAATGCCAATTATTGGGATGATGCCGGCTGAAAGACCGGCATAATCACGATTTTGGCAAACCAAAATATTCAAAAAGCGATTTACAACGTAAAGTCCCATAAAACCAACTAACAGGTATATGGGCGCTTTTTCGTTCATGCAAAAGGATTTTGGAATGATATGGATGAAAGATACAGAAATAAGCACGCCTGCGGCAAAGCTCATAAAATAGACAACATTTTGGTTGCCCCATTTTTCATACTTGCCAATGGTATAGATACCAATTGTCGTGACTAAACACGCCAAGACACTGGCTAAAAGTACAACTCCAAATGTACTCATAGACATTGGCATCTCCTGTTTCGCGTATGTATCACCATATTAGGCCTTCAAGTAGAAACCTGATTGACCGTGATGGGTACTCGCACCAGTTCACCACGTTCATTTTTCCGTGTTGAATATAAATCATCCCAATTTTCGATTCGATCAATGAAGAGCACGCCATCCAGGTGATCAATCTCGTGATGGACGACCACAGCATCAAAGCCTTCAAAAACCCGGTCTAAGGACTTTCCGTCTTCATCCAGCCCCGTTACATGCAGACGATGCGGACGGACAGTCTCCCCATACAATCCCGGGAAGCTAAGACAACCATCGAAGTCTTTTCGCTCATCACTGGCTTCGATGATCTTGGGGTTAACCAGGGCAATTGGCGATCCCGGCTCATCTCTCTCGTCGCTGGCACCCCTTAAGCGAACAACCACGACCCGCTGGTGGCTGTTGATTTGGGGAGCAGCTAAGCCAACCCCATCGGAATTAGACTGTAAAGTATCTTTCAGATCGAGTATCAGTCGCCCCACTTTGCTGTTCAATCCCGCGACTGGATCACTCTTCCGACGTAATTCCGCTTTGTGCTGCGGATAAATCAGAATATCACGAATCGTCATTTCACTGACCCTATGTCCCTATCTTTATGATCGCCCTGCATCCTCCAATTTGTCCAAGATTTTCTGGATTTCCAGCATCGCTTCATCCGCCTTTATGGGCGTGCCCTTCAGCCAGGATCGGGAGATGGAAGGATGCTGGTGAATAACTCCAATAGGTTCGATCCCCTTCTCGTTCAATCCCTGGCGCAAGTATTCTTCCTCCTCTGCGCTTTGAATCCGGTTCAGCACGAACCAGATATCCTCAATGCTAGCCTCGGTGAAAATCTTATTCGCCCAGGCAATTAATTCCTGGCTTTTTAGATGAGCGGTGGCTGGCAAGACATCCGCTTGGATTTGCTCAAGCATATGTTTCATGTTTGCCGCCATTTCTACCGAAATAGTGGTGGGGTCTACAACCACAATCACCCAATCCAGGCCGGTAAGTACTCCACGAGCGGTATCCTCAAAGCCCGCTTTGAAGTCCACGAGCGTGACCGGGGACTCGCCCTGAATGTAAATGTGAAGATCGCGCGCAATCTTTGCCACTGGTCCATCGCACCCTGCTCCTGGGCCTAGATCGCCGATCTTACCGGCAATGAGGAGTGTGATCCCATCTGGGCTTTTCGCATAGTATTCTGGATCTAGAGTCTCTAAATTTATTTCTGCCCCAGCCAGAGGCATGGGGTCGTCCACCGGGCAAGTGACAACCCCTCCACTGAAGATCATCCCGCCAAAATATTCCATTAAAGGTTTTGGTGAGCGAGCAATCTCAAAAATCCGAAACAACCCGATATTGGTGGAATCAGCATCCAGCACACATACGGAGTAACCTCTCTCGGATATTGCCCTGGCAAGCAGCACAGTCACTGTGCTTTTTCCGGCTCCCCCTTTGCCAAATAGTCCATCCTTTTACCGTTCAGTGGCATTTTCCATGCTTTAATTTGCATATCTATACTTCCTAAATTAACAACTCGCTCAATTTCACGGAGACGATGTAATTTGTCGCCATTTCATCTCAATACTTAGTCATAAGCCTTTCGAGTAGCTTCATCTGCCATGGTTGCTTCTAAAAGCGGTTGCCATTCAGCATCTTCCCATGTCCTCAGACTCGTGTGCATATCCAGGTACTTTTTCGGGATGGGATGCGTGCCCACGACAACCTTAATCCCATAGCGATTTTCAAGGAAAGATTTGAATGTTTGGATATATGGGCACGGAGGGTATCCAACTAACAGCCCGGTAGCCAAGTGGATCACCTGCGCCCCATTTTTCACCATTTCTTCTCCCGCGTATTCGACATTGCCGCCTGGGCAACCGTCGCAAGTGGTATAGCCCACCAGCTCAACTTCAATATCGGCGTATTGGGCAAATGCGCCTTCCTTGTTCCTTATCGCCCGCAGGCATTTACCGCCAGCACAGGTGCGATAGCGGTCGCAAATAATGATCCCGATCTTTACTTTTTGGCTCATTTCTCTCTCCTGACCATTTGTCTTCGATGGTTTCTTGATCGTTATCCTTATGATCCTTGTGTGTTGTCAATGTTTTTAATGGCTTGGCGTAATGTGTTTACCGCAAGTTCTGCGCAATGTTCATGATCTTCAGGAAGCCCATCCAATGCTGCGATCAAATCATCCGAGGTGACACCCTGTGCTTCTGTCAGGGTTTTTGCCCGAATCAACCGGGTGATCATACCTCCGCAGGCAATCGTTGCCCTACAACCATCTGTAGTAAACCAAGCTTCTTGAATGACCTCTCCTTTCAACCGTAAATCAATTTGCATGCTGTCGCCACACCAACCGCGTATAAATCCACGCGCATCCGGATTCTCAAGACTACCCATGTTTTCTCGACTTTCAATCAACTGACGGGCTTTCGCAGAGAATGATTTATTATTTGATTTTTGAGTTCCGACATGGATGGCATGAATGTTAATAAATGCATCAAGTAATGCGGGAATTTCCTCGAGGTTAATATCTTCAACTTTACCTGCATCGCACAGGGAGGCTACCTGCGGATCAATGGGCAGTTGCGCCAGCAGGGGTGCGCCGGAGGTCAGCATCACTTCAGAGACATGGCTGGGACCAAAGATGTAATGCTGCTTGCCGGTGTCAGGGCAATTGAAGTAAGCCATATTCTCCACCACGCCAACGATGGGCGTCTTGACCGCCTGTGCCATGTGAACGGCTTTACGCACGATCATGGATGCCAGGCTTTGAGGAGTTGTAACCATGATGATCCCATCAACTGGCAGCGATTGCATGGTGGTCAGAGAGGCATCCGAAGTGCCCGGTGGTAGATCAACTAGCAGATAATCCAGATCGCCCCACATCACATCGCCCCAAAGTTGGGTGATCGCTTTCCCTATCAGGGGGCCGCGCCAGATGATTGCTTGATCCTCGCTAGCCAGTAAAAAGTTCATCGACATAACTTTAACTCCAGCCTCACTCTGTAAGGGTCGTATGCCCACCGGACCAGCTTCCAACGGGCTATGCAATCCAAACAGCATGGGAATACTAGGGCCCGTGATGTCAGCGTCCAGTATACCCACCTTGTAGCCTGCACGCGCCAGGGCGGCTGCCAGAAGACCGGTGACAAGTGATTTTCCCACACCGCCTTTACCGCTCATCACGGCTACTACACGTTTGATATGGTTGTATGGGGTTGCTGTGCCCTCTTTGGGCTCTCCGAAGATTGCCTTGCGTTCTTCGTCGGTCATAGAAATCAGCTTAACTGACACCTGTTTGACTTCCGGCAAAGCGGTAATGGCGGAGCGTATATCCGCCTCGATCTGACTCTTGAGTGGGCAGTTGGGTACCGTCAAAGCGATGGTGACTTCCACCTTGCCACCGTGCACTTGCACATCGCGCACCATCTTTAAATCGGTCAGGCTACGGTGCAGTTCGGGGTCATTGACCTGTGAAAGCACTTCGAGTACTTTATCTTTATCAAGCATGTGAGTCTCCTAATTTCTTTTTTCTTCGACCTGCTAGAATAAAAGGTCGTAAAAACTGATCAATAATGTTCTAAATCCACCTTCGAACCTTTTTCTTGTATGCTAACCAGGTAGCTCCAAATATCTCTTCTAACATCGGTTCCTCCACACGGATGAAAATCACTTCCATTTGCAAGGCAAATATCGGTATGATCACCCAGGGTGACAGCGAGCCTAACAAGATCGCAACTCCGCTTAATAGCAACACAAACCCAAGATACATCGGATGGTGGCTAATACGATATACACTATTCGTTATCAGAACGGTGGATTCCTGAAAAGGTTTAACGGTGGTGCCGGCCTTACGTAGGGTATTGTCGGCAATGATATTAATCAAAATCCCGATAATCAGTGGGATCAGACCAAGCAGATTCCAGGGCAAAGGGATCAGCGTGATTATCGGAATTACGAAATGGAAAATCAGCATGACGATAAGAGCTATCAGTAAATAGGTAATGGGGAGGATTCGCTTTACTTTCATTTTTCACTTTTCCGTTCATGTTGCCAGTCTTCTAGGGCGCGTTTGAGCAATTCCATTAGTTCATCCGATAAAATGAAACCAACCACTTTTACATCCTGTGAGGTAACCCCTGGCACCTTAGCCACTGCCCTTTGGATCGTATTCGCAAGAGGCACGGCAATTGGGCAAAGTGGTGATGATGGACGGAAGGTGTA
>CAZXPK010000142.1:0-8712 GCA_964642565.1 uncultured Anaerolineaceae bacterium | reverse complement strand
CCCGTGTCGACCACCAGGGCTTTATCCCCGGGTTCGACCAGGTTTGCCCCGGCACAGTCCATTGCCAGGGTGCCTGAGCCAGCCAGCACGAGGGGCTGCCCGGCGGGGCTTTCAAAGACCCGGCGCATATCCTGCAAGGATTGCCCGAAAGCTTCAATAAAAGCTGGCGCCAGGTGGCTGGTGGTGGGTTCCCCCATTGCAGCCATCACGGCCGGCTCAAATTCGACGGGACCCGGGATCATAAGTAAAGTTCGATTTTTCATGCATATTCTCCAGTAATACCATTATTGGTTGGCAGCTCAAAACTGACCATATTGCGCTCAATCCTCACCAGGCTGCCAGGGAGGATATTTTGAATGGGCAGCTGGTCCACACATACGATCTCGGCTATGATACAGCCTACCGCAGTGATGGTCTCACATTCTGCATTCAGGATGGCGAGTGGGGCGTGACCATTGTGCTTGAGGCGGTACAGAGTGTAGGAACCAACTGTGGAACCCTTCCCGGTGGGGAAAACCAGCACCCTCCCGGCGATGCATTGCCCTTCTAGCTCGTGTCCCCGCTCGACAACGATACCCGTCTCGGGGTCAATGCCCCCGAAGAACGAGATGGCCTGTGAAGTGACCAACGCTTCACCCTGTGCAGTCCCGGGATATATGCTGCGACCTTGAAGTTTCATTGCAAAGCCAACCTCACCACTTCATCGAAGGGTAGGAGTGCCGTCTTGAATTTATTCTTGGCGTAGGCATAATAACACGCTTTGGCACTGTCGGTTGCCAGGGCGGTGAAGCGACCACGGATTGGGGCGACGACACAGCAGGTATCGGCCGCAAACTTGGCACCTGCCTCTTCGATGATGCGGGTATAGCCCATACGGTCGGCAATTTGTTTGGTTGGGCGAGCGGTAGTGATCCAAAACTCCTTTTGAACCTGCCTGCCATCCAACAGGCTAGCAATCCGGGCGATCTCGTGCAGGCTCAGGTGCGGGCAGCCCAGGCTGACGAAATCCACCTCTGCCTCGGATGCATCATTAAGGGAGTGAATGGCAGCCTCCAGATCCGCCTGGGTGATGGTTATTTGTTCTTCTGGGGGAGTAAACCGGGTTGCTTCAGGGGTGATGCCTGGCATGTGAAAAAGTGCAGCCCCACCATAGGTGGCAAGACTGGCACAAAAAGATTTCAGATTCGATAGCGTGCCTGATTGCACTCCCAGGATATAAGGGATGGCTTTTGACGCTTCGATCTTATCTCCAATCACTTTTCCCAAGGCACCGAAATCGCGATTCTCTACCAGACATGCATCGACCTGGAATGTTACTGACGGGATGCGATTCTCTGGCAGATGCATGCCATATTCAGGTGTGCGCCCGGTAAGCGCAGCGGCCAGGGCGGATGGACCTCCCTCACGGTTGCTACGTGCACCGATGATCGAATTGGCATAGCACACTGCTGAGCTTTCAGACCAGGCCAGGTGTTCGGCGTAAAGCGGAAGGTTGCCGGTGAGATAAGGGGTGCAAGTGCAGGTTGTGGTTACACCCATCCGGGAGAACGCTTCGAGGACCCGCATTTGCTTTTCTGCAAAATATGGCGGAATGCCCAAAGCATGCCAATTCTCGGTGTCCATTCCAGCCGGGTTAAGTGTGGACAGCACACGCACCCTGCCGCCCCCCTCAGCCAGCTCAGAGAGGAATTGTAAGCCGGCCTCACCCAGGTTGTCATAGCTCACCCCGGCGATCTGTACCGACGAAACCGGGATCATGCGCTCAGCCCCGTAAATATCACCCAGGGCTACCAGGATCTGCAAGGCTTTTTGTGTCGCCCGTCCCTGTACCCCGGCAAGCATTTCCTTCTCTTCTAAAGTCAGCTGCATCTAATTAGCACCTATTATTTAATCAGCTCTCATTGGATCTCAAATGCCACCCATTCTTTCATCCTTTGATATATTGTTCGATGTCCACCACGGGGAAAAGGGCTTTATCGAAGTCCTTACCGTGGGTGGCGAGGGGCTTGGTCAGGTCGAAACCAAGTTTGGTGGTGAGGTGTGTGCCGGCTTCACTGCGCTCACTGGATGGGTCTAGGCTCGAGCCCGGTTCTTTGGGCTTGATCACCAGGTCGTCCTCCCCCTGGAAGCGCGTTGCCAGGGCCCATTCCACCTCCTGTGGGTTATAGATATCGATATCCTTATCGACAACGAAGACATGCTTACATGAGCGATGCCCGGCAAACGCCGCCTGGATGGCTTTTTTGCCATCATCCTCCGATTGCTTATCGATCTGCACGATGGCATGCAGCCACGAGCAGCCGCCCGGATTGATATTGACGTCCAGGCACCTGACGACCTCATTGACTTTTTTAAAGATGGTGGGCTCACGCGGCATGCCCATCAGCAGCTTATGCTCGAGTGCACCCGGCAATAAGGCATGCCAGATGGCATCCTTACGGCGGGTGATGGTTTTAACCTCAAACACCGGCTCGTTGCGTACCATATCATACGTCCCGGTTAAATCGACGAATGGTCCTTCTGCATGGCGCTGGTCATTATAGACCGTGCCTTCAAGCACAAACTCGGCCTCGGCAGGAACAAACAGGTCGACCGTTTTGGCATGGACAAGCTCGAGCGGCTCGTTCAGGCAAAGTGTCGAAATTGCGTTGGCGATTTCCAGCTCATCGATACCTAGCTCGACGGAGGTGGCAGCCGCCACCAATACTTGCGGCGGCACACCAATACAAACCGCGACATCCAAGCTGCCCAATTCCTCCAGGAACCGGTGGAAGTGACGCCCGTGCACCACCCGAATAGCCAGCTCGGTCTTGGAGAACTGCATGGCACGGTGGAAATCCAGGTTTTGACCATATTTGGGATGGCGGGCGATGAATACTCCCGCGCTGACGTAGTTGCCGCCATCCAGGGCACAATGGCGCAGGATCGGTAAGGCATCCAGATCAGGATGAGCAATGACCACTTCCTGGCAGGGCGCTGATGGGATGACCGGGCAGGGAGTGCGTGACTCGATGGAACGTATGAGAGTGGGGATGATATCCTTTACCTGAATTCCGAGGGAATTGGCGAAAGCTGTTTTCGAGCACAACAGGTTGCCCATGACATGAAATGGGCTCTCTTTCACGTTTTCAAATAGAACCGGTCGCGGCTCGGCTGTTTTAAGGATTCCAGCCATTTCGTACGTTTTGGATACCGGGGCATTGAGGGTGAGCATCTCACCCGAGTTAATCAGTTGGGTTATGTAAGAACGCAAGGTCATGCGGCACCTTTCGATTGGTCTGATGATTAGTGCTTATACCACTAAACTGGCTGGTTTTGGGGAATATTTATTGTTTAATGGGCTGATTGTTGGGTAGATGAACCTCTTCCCAAGAATCACCACCATCTTGGGTCTGCCAGAGAACAGTGTTTACCTGGCAGCTGAAGCCGGGGGAGGATTTTTCACCATTGCAGGAGCTTCTGGAAGTCGCGGCCCAGCCCAGTCCGTTCGCCTGCCATCCCGATAAAATGGTACTCTCAGGCAAGAGCGGCTGGGAGAGCAGATATTCTTTGCGTTGGGCAATCTGCCAGGTGAGACCACCATCCGCGGTTTGGTAGAGCTCATCATTAGCCGCATTCAGGAGCCAACCCTCAGTTTGGGAGGTAAAGTTGATTTTTTCGGCTGTAGGTAGATCAGCGGATTGCCAGGTAATACCGCCATCACTGGTTTTCATCAGAATACCGACGTCGAATGCCTGACTGGTCTCTTTTTGAATCACGAGCCAGCCAGTGGTGGGTGAGGTAAATTGCAGCTGGAGCGGCCACCAGGTATCGGGTGGGAGGGGCAGGTCAAGGCTTTTCCAGGTTGCACCCCAATTGGAGGAATGGTACAGGCTTGTCTGATCTTGATTTTGGATGGATACTGCCCATGTCTCGCCGGAGGGTAGGAAATAAGCCAGCTGAATGGGCGCAGGGGAGATATCCTCCCAGCTTTTGCCTCGATCAGTGGTCCAATACAAGCGATTTCCTGAGACCAGCCAGCCTTGCTCGGATGACAGCCAGCCGGCATCCTCAATGGATGGCCCTGAAATGACGGTTGAGATGGCGAGCGGATTGGAGGGTGGCATGGCTATCACGCCGTCCGCAACATCGCTATCGATGGCGATCCCAATACCGCCCCAACTTTCATGATGGTCACCCGCGTACTGGCGGATGCGCTGGTGGTTGGTCCACAGGCTTTGAAGCCAGGAGATGCCAAGCACAGAGGCATACGGATCATAAGTATCCGTATACCACGAAGCTACCCAGACGTCATCTGGGATATGTGCCAGGGTCGCCCAATCTTCAATATAAGAGTTGTGTGCACCGTAGCCACCAGCTATATTACCCAGTTCGTGAAGGCGCTCCACCCAACCGTTCATAAAAGAAGAGGCTGCCAGACGGCATTCGGTGCTCGCACCTCCAAAGACTTCCATATCGTAATAGATGACTGTGCCTCCCAGGCCATAGTTGGTAAGACCCAGCGAGGCGGCCTTGGTTGAGGCAGCCTCAGCTTCTTGGCGACCTTGCTGATACGCTGTTGCCGGCTCGGAGCTCATTTTTTGAGACCAGGGTGAGCAAGGTGCTTGCGGACCCACCCAGGTGGGGATGAAGCTCCAACCTTGCTGGTGAACGGCTCGGACCCAGGCAGCGTCCACCCCGGCACACGTGGATGGTAGTTGAATTCCACCCAGATAGAGACCATAGATTGAATAAGGGCTCTCGCTCCACCAGGTCTGCATTTTGGAAATAGATGGCAGCCCGCACACATCGAACCCTTGCGCCTGGACCACGCCTGCATCTGGTGGCGGCAATCCGTAGGTAGCGGCTTGGCTGACCAGGGGCAGATAGATTTTTGACCCGGCGAGCCGTGTGAATGTGAAGCGCATAGCGCTGAACGAGACGGTGGTGCTGTATTCCGACTCTCCATTCAGATCGGATAAATAGACATACCCGCTATCCCCAGCGTTGAAATAATATTCTCCCAGGCTTAGCCACTGGTTGCTGAGTGGGTCCTGGCTTAGCGAGCGGGTGGAAACCCCATAGGCGTGATGGATGGAATAACGGGCGTCGGTGGTATCAGTATTGATCGTTCGCCCCTCACCTGTGCACCAGGTTATGGAGGGGTGATAAGCGATGTAGGCCTCCACCTGGTAGTATCCTGCCTGAGGAATGACCGGGTGCCACTCACCGTAGTTGGTGGAGTGGAGCATGTTATCGGTGTTCAAGGTGAGATAGGCGATGTGACCCCGGTCGTTATCAAAGGGATACCAATAGGTTTGCGGGCAGGTGGTATATGCCGGGTGCAGTTGCGGGTCCTCGACGATCTCTTCAGCGGCTTGGGCTGTGGGGGATTCGGAACTTGGCATAAGCAAACCAACTATAAGACTGACCAGAAGCAGAGATCGAACCAATCCAGGGTGTATTAGCAATGTAAAATCCATAGGTCACTTGGAGTCATGATGGATGATGTATCTCAATAAGGCAGATAATTGCAATGAATAATTATCGTAGTTGCAATAATGTTGCCGGATTGAGATCCCTATCGTTACAGAATACCCCTAATAGACTGAGTAATACCATTATTAATTGCATAAAGCAAAAATTTCCTTATTATTATTGCCGAAATATATATTATCCGGAAGCAATGATATTGTCAACGCATCACCAGTGGAGAAATCGGGGTCACAAATTGCTGCTTTGATTTTTCACACGCAGATTTTGGTTTTTGGATATTGGACTAAATATTGCAACCAATTGAATGATTGCTGGTATAGACAGTTTTTCAGTTGCAGGAATGAACATTCTCCGTTGCGATCCCATGCAATCGGGTTGGTTTCCGCCTGTAAATTCTCCCGCTGTAGCCGTGATTTGATCAGGAGGCAGTTATGAGGATGAAACTTAAAAAGGCGATCCAATTAATCACCATAATCATGATTGGGATTTTCATGGTTGCGACGGTTGTGGTTTTCGCCAACAAGTCTGCAGACAGGGTGCTGGCTAAAGGGCCCATTCCGCCGCCGGTAGGATACCCCAAGCTGACGCTTTCCACCATGGTGGTCACCCCTACCCTGGCTGATACGGATGGGGAGGTATTGGAATACAGCCTGGAGATCCTAAATACCGGCGCATATCCTGCATCCGATGTGACCCTGATGGATATAATCCCGTCAAACACAATCTACAATGAAGATGCACAATCTAGTGCTCTGCCAGCTCCGACATTCAAAGATGGTGTTTTATTATGGGAGCATGGTGCCGTCGGTTTTGATGATTCGGTGGCCATTACTTTCAGCGTAAGAGTTGACCCCGGATACGAAGGAATAATCTCGAACACCGCCATGATCAGTGGTCCGTCGATAGCCGAACCAGTTGCCGTCATGGCTGAGACGCGCATCACTGATCGCCCAATGTTCGAGATTGCCAAATCTGCCACCCCGGCTCTGCCTGGTAAAAACGAACCCCTCACCTACGAATTGGTGGTCACCAACGTGGGACAGGCAGCAGACAATACAACCATCACAGTAACCGACTTTGTCCCTACGAATACAATCTTTCTGGCTGCAAGCCAGGATGGCACGTATTACCCTGACCCCAATTCTCCTGGGGTGGTTATATGGGAACGCCCAGTTACCCTTGAGACGGGTGATACCTCCGTTTTCACCTTCAGCGTGAACTTTGATGAGGGTGTGGTCAGCGGAACTGTAATCACTAACGACAATTACCTCGTGGTCGGCCCTGAGGACATCAGTGCTGGCGAGCCCTATACGACCACGGTGATCGATCCGATCTTCATCCTATCCAAGAGCCTCACCCCAGACCCACCCAGTTCGAACAATGAGATGACTTACACATTAACGGTCTTCAATTTAGGCTCAATAGCGACTGATCTGGTGATCACAGATACCGTTCCAGCGGAGGTGGAGTATTTGCGGGGTGGTGATTCGTATGAGGATGGCATAGTCGCCTGGCACCTGCCCAGCCTGGATACGCGCGAATCTGCGCAGGTGGCCTTCACAGGCTATATCGCTGATATTGCCGATATCATTGTATTGAATGATGATTATGCTGTATGCAGCGCAGAAAGAGTGTGTGCTTCTGGCCTCCCTGTCCCCAGCTATATTGTCGGGCCGACTTTTAAAGCGACTGCCACATTGGATCCCATCGCCAAAGAACCGGGCGCTGGCACCGGGCTTGTAACGCCTACGCTCGTCGTCGAAAACCTGGGACCCGGTATTGCCTTGGATGCTACCGCGCTAATCACCTTTGGAAACATCAATGTCAGTGAGGAAGACATGGTGGTGAAAGCCACGAATGGAACGTTGAGTCCATTCCCGTGTGATGCTAGCTTTCCATGTTGGAGTTTTGTCTGGACAGGTGATATTCCGGATGGTGAGTTGGTCACGTTTACTACCGCTGGAGGACAAAACACCGTCGGGGGTGAGGAAGAGACGCATTATACTGCCACGGTGGTTATCACCGATGACCTCAGTGGCTATGTCACGGAACCCATCAACGGCACGGCGATTGGGCATGTCACCCAATACGCCAACCTGATCCCGACCATATCCGCTCCGCCCCAAATTGGAGCCGGGCAGACCATGACCTATACTATCCAGGTGCTCGATAGTGGCTTGAGCACCGATGAGCCTCCTTCTCCTGTTTTAACCGAGACCATTCCAGCCGGTGTGACCCTGCTCAGCATCAGTGATGGAGGCATCTCAGAAACTATCGACGGTCGCACCACGATCTCATGGACGCTACCTGCTATGGGCCCGGGGGATTATCTTTACCGCTCCTTTGCAGTTATGACAAGCCCCGACCTGGTGAGTGGGACGCTGATTATCAACGATGATTACCGCACCACCTGGTATGAGACTGAGCTAAAAGGTACCCTATCGAACCTGGGTGAGCCTGTAACGACAACCGTGCATGAGGTGGGATTAATCGACTCCTATAAGAAAGTCACTCCCACCTGGGCTTTGCCGGGCACTGGTACGATTTTAACCTATGTAGTGCATGTGGTGAACTCAGGACCCAACAACCTGAGTGATGTGCAGGTAAGCGACATATTTCCATGGGAGAATGCCACCTACCAACGGGACGCAGCGGCGAGTTCAGGCAGTTTGAACAGCGATATCGTCAGTCTGGAATGGACTGGGGATGTTGCGGCATACTCCGAAACGCTGATAACATTTACTGCTCTGGTGGATGATTTCTTCGAAGGGGTGCTGACCAATACTGCTACCATCACCTATACCAGCCTGAAGCAGCCTGTGGATGTCACCGCTGTAGCCTATATCGCCGATAAACCAGTTTTTCGCATCTCCAGACTCGCCACGCCTGACCCGGTGATGGTAGGTAGTTCACTCCTGTATCAAATCCAGGTGACCAACCTTGGGCAACAGGCTACCCGTCTGGTGGTTAGCGATACCATTCCAGCGAACACTTCCTATATCAGCGGGACGGCCAGTTCCGGCGGAGTGGAGAAGGATAATGGTATCCAGTGGTACTTGCCGGTACTCGACCCTGGTGAGACGCTGAATTTAACCTACCAGGTGATCGTTCATGGTGGGCTGGAAATCATCAATGACAGCTACGAGGTCAGTTGTGATGAAGGTGTGCTCACTTATGGCGAGCCGGTCATCACCCGGGTGAAATATCCAGATCAGATGCTCCTGCCGATCATGTTTA
>CAZXPK010000141.1:0-8845 GCA_964642565.1 uncultured Anaerolineaceae bacterium | reverse complement strand
AATAATTACCGTTACCACAACTGTCTTCTTGTGCACATCTACACCGGCACAGCGGGTAGGTATGGAGGATCGGGTTGATTTCCGCTTGGGTAATGTGGAGGAAATTCCCTTCCCCGACCAGTCGTTGGACCTGGTGATCAGCACAGCTTCGGTGCACCATTGGACCGACCCGTTGAAGGTGTTAAACGAGATTGATCGGGTCCTGAAACCCGGTGGGGCATATTACGTCTTTGATCTGCGCCGAGACATGGCTCTGCCCTTCTACCTGTTGATCTGGTTCGCCACACAGTTTATTGTTCCTGCTGCGTTGCACCGGGTTAATGAGCCGATGAGCAGCCGTAACGCTTCCTATACCGTTCAGGAACTGGCTGATCTCATCCGGCAATCCAGACTGCGCGGCGGGCAGGTCACTACCGGTCCGATATGGATCGTTTTTGCAGGGAAAAAGAGCGTTGCATAAATTAAGTAGGATCCTTCGTATTATCTAAAAACGGATGAAGCGACCGGCTAGATCGTGTTAAACTTACCTGGTACATAAGAATTAGGTTTGTTTTACTTGGATTGTGGACTGCATTTCCTTCTTCAGGCCGTATGCAATCGTGTGCAACCAGCAAAGCACGGTATGGGAAATATGGACGTCTTTGACACACATGACCTCATGTATAGGCATTGGACATAATGGACAGCTCATAATATCAATCTCTCTTAGTTTAATAGAACCATGTAAGAAGAAATGGTCGATATGCTTAATGGTAGCCTACTCTCACTCCTCCAGTGTCTAGGCGTCATCCAAAGGGATCATCGATACTTGGGCAATGTATTTAATTGTGTTTATATCCCCTATGTTCACTTATAGTTTTTTCATCTCCCAAATATGACCAACTTCAAACGGGCAGGCGAATATCAACCGAAAGCCTTTTCACGCTCTTGTACGCACTAAACTTTCACTAAACGCGCTATTCTGGATGGAAAGAGATAAGGGATTCACTGTGGGAATCATAAGTGATGTCACTTTACCAAACTTATTGAAGTCAACCCAGAAAAGTGCTATAGTGTTTTTAGTCGAATGATTTGGGAGATATCCAGACCAATGGCGGGGTCGTAATTAAAAAAACCATCCCACCAAACTAATGAAGCGAGTTGCTTCGAATCAGAAAGGAAACTTATGTCAGCACAGCCTAAAGGTTATGTAGACACAGTTTACCTGGACACAGTTCAAAAACTGTTAAACAACTTCAAACAACTTACGTACGAGCAAATGCGTGTGCGACCAGGACAGAAGGTGCTTGATGTGGGTTGCGGTCCAGGCACAGATACGATTCCGCTTGCGCAACAAGTGAGTCCATCAGGTCAGATTATTGGTGTAGATTACGATACCATGATGATCGTGGAGGCTGAGCAACGCGCTCAGAAAGCTGGGGTAAGTGACTGGGTAATCCATAAGTGTGCAGATGCCATTGAACTACCTTTTGAATCGGATTACTTTGACGCATGCCGTGCTGAACGATTGTTTGAGCACTTGCTAAATCCTGCGAAAGCATTATCGGAAATGGTACGGGTAACCAAATCGGGCGGGTGGATTGTCGTATTGGATTCCGATTGGGGGACATTTTCTATGGATGCAAATGAGATCGAAACCGAACGACGATTGGTACGCTTCTTTTCAGAGCACAGCCTGAATAATGGTTATTCAGGACGGCAACTGTATCGCTTGTTCAAGCAGCAAGGATTAGCGGACATATCTACTCAAATGTGCGGTGTCACCTTCACTGATTATCCTTTTACTCGCCAGTTGGTACTTATGGATAAAAGTGAGCGCGAAGCCCTAGTTCAGGGTGTCATTGCAGTCCAAGAGCTTGAGCAACTACACAACTTCTGGGAACAAGCGAATGCTGATGGTGATTTTTTCGCCAGCGTTTCGATGATACTCGTCTCAGGGCGTAAGCCATGAATACGGATCAATACAAATCCAAGCGCATGCCGTAGAGCAAACGGTTGCAGCGGATGTTGCTCCATCTCATGGATAATACATTTACGAAGGTCGACATAAGGTTCTCACTAGAACAAAGCCCTCCAGCAAGAGGAGAATACAGCTATTCACCAAGATATTTCATAAGGGGTGCACTACTCTCTTGCATGAACTGATGACTATCGTATGAGAAAAATATCAATTTACCAAATCTATTGAAATCGACCGAACAAAGGGCTATAGTGTTATTTAGATGAACGATTTGGGAGATTCCCAAATCAAAAGTAGGAATTGTGTCTCAAAAACCATCCCACCTCGCCAATGAAGCGAGTTGCTTCGAATCAGAAAGGAGACATATGTCATCCCAACCTAAAGGGTATGTAGACACAACGTACCTAGACACAGCTCAAAAACTGGTGAACAGCTACAAACAACTTACATATGAGCAAATGCGCTTACAACCAGGACAAAAGGTGCTTGATGTGGGTTGCGGTCCAGGCACGGATACGATCCAACTTGCGCAACGGGTAGGTACATCGGGTCAAGTCGTTGGCGTAGATTACGACACCATGATGATTGCGGAGGCTGAGCAACGCGCTCGAAAAGCAGGGGTAAGTGCCTGGGTGATCTATAAGTGTGCAAATGCCAATGAACTACCATTTGAATCAAATTACTTTGACGCTTGCCGCAGTGAAAGATTGTTTGTGCATTTGCTTGAACCTGCGAAAGCATTGTGTGAAATGGCGCGTGTGACCAGGTCAGGTGGCTGGATTGTAGTAATGGAACCTGATGCGGGTACACTCTCTATGGATGCGAACGAGATCGAAAGCGAACGATGCCTAATGCGCGCTATCGCAGAGTATATGGTGAATAACGGTTATTCAGGACGGCAACTGTATCGCCTGTTCAAGCAACAAGGATTAGTAGACGTGTCTGCTCAAGTGTGTGGTCTCCCATTTACCGATTATGCTCTTGTGCGCCAGATGTACCTTATGGACAAAGTTGAGGGTGAAGCGCTGGCTCAGGGTCTCATTACAGTCCAAGAACTTGAGCAACTACATGCCTACTGGGAACGAGCTAATGCCAAAGGCGTCTATTTTGGAAGCGTGCATTGGATACTCGCCTCAGGTCGTAAGCCATAAATAAGGAGCAATACAAGTCCAAGCGCATATCGTAGAATAAACAGTCGCAGATGACGTTGCTCCATCTCATGGATAATACATTTACGAAGTTCAAGATAAGCCTCCCACTATAGCAAAGACCTCCATATCATCCAGCACATGAACAATGTCATGGCTAAAGTCGGGGCTTCAAAGGTATCAACCTGCTTTCTGTGTCCCTGGAAACTAAGCGATCCCAACCACGTTACTTACATTGATAGAGGAAGATATCCTATTGCATTTATTCTCCCATGTTCACTTTTGGTCTTCCTATCCCTTAGTATAAGTGGCTTTCAAACGAGCAGTGGATAAAAGTTGAAAGCCATTTCATCAGAAGTGTCTCGCTCTGCATAAGTCATCTTTTCACCGTAGTATTTGCATTAGAGATGCAATCATTTTGATTGAACTGGTGACTATCAGAAGGGGAAAAATTAATTTACCCATCATCTTGAAATCGACATTGAAAAGTGCTATAGTACTTGGTAGATGAAGGAGGGCGTATGAAAAATGGATTCTTTTTGATTACAGGGACTTCAAAAGGAATAGGAGAAGCAATCGCGCACAATCTATTGCAAAAAGGGCATACAGTACTTGGGGTTTCGAGAAGTCAATCAGATAAACTGAAATCCACAAAATATTACCATCTGTCATTTGATTTGACTGATACGGTCCGAATTAGCCAAATCATGGAGAAGGTAAACGAGATCGTTGACCATCACATCTTTGACTTAGTTTGTCTGGTGAATAATGCCTCTGCACTTGAACCCATGGGATTCATCCAGAAATGCCCGGCGGCTGAAATTGATGCTCACGTCAGAATCGGTCTAATCGCTCCGATGATCCTGACCTCCATGTTCATCCGAAAATTTTCAGCCGACAATGTCAGGAAGAAAATGGTTTTTATTTCTTCGGGGTCTGCCTTTATGGCCTTGCCCGAAGACAGTATCTACTGCAGCACCAAGGCGGGCCTCAATATGTTTGCCCAGTGTATTGGAATAGAGCAAAAGAATAAGGAATATGGGTTTGAGGTGGTTTCCATCGGTCCAGGCATGGTCGATACTCCCATGCAGCTGGCGGCTCGTTCAAAAACCACAGACGAATATACAGGGGTAGACTTTTTCAGGCAGGCATTCAAGGATGGCAAGTTACAAAAACCGGAGGAAGTTGCTGAAAAAATTTATACCATATTAGGAAACAAATACGAACAAGGGAAATATGTAAGAGTGAGCGAGGTGTAACTTTCGATTATCCAGCCAGTTGCAACCGCAGTGTTTCACACCATGTAATGATGCTTTGGAGCAAGATTACAATGAGTAGTGGTGAGCCTACAGACATTAGGCAAATAAAACAAGAAGTTACCGGGATCTTCAGCCGAGCTGCTCCTATTTACGACCGGGTCGGCCCTCGATTCTTTTCTCATTTTGGTCACCGCCTTGTCGAACTTGCTCAGATTCCAAGTGGAGCCCAGGTTCTTGACGTGGCAACCGGCAAGGGAGCGATTCTTTTTCCTGCTGTTGAAGTGGTTGGACTACACGGACACGTTACAGGAATAGATTTATCGGAAGGAATGGTGCAGGAAACCGCTGAGGAAATTTGCCGCCTAAAACTGGAGAACGTCGACGTGTGCCAGATGGACGCCGAATACCTGCAATTTCCCGATGCATCGTTTGATTGTGTACTCTGTGGGTTCGCAATTTTTTTCTTTCCCCAACTTGACCATGCGCTTTCTGAAATGCGCCGTGTCCTAAAACCGAATGGCCGAATCGCGATAACGACTTGGGATCGACTGTTAGATGAGCAGTGGAAATGGTTTGACGATCTTGTCAAAGCACATCTTCCTCCTGAAGCTGAAACAAAGCAGACATCCGAGTCACAATCACCGCCACCGATATTGGATACGCCGGAAGGGCTCGAAAAGATAATGAAGACAACAGGTTTCACTGATGTTCAGGTAGTCTCTGAAACCGCAGATATCATCTACACCAGCGAACAGGAGTGGTGGACTGCGCTATGGTCACATGGGATACGAGAATCGTTGGAAAAAGTAGAGGAGGCTACAGGCTCGGACGGATTTGATAGATTCAGGACGGCTGTGTTTGAAAGGATACAAACCATAAGGCAAACCGATGGCATTCATCAATTGTTTCCAGCACTCTTTACTTTGGCGACCAAGCCACACGCTTGAACGAGGGCATGATTGAGGCGCTCAAATGCAGAGTTTTCCTCTCATACAAATGGCAGGCTAATCCTCACATGAAGCACACTCGCCAAAGTGAAGTCAAGGGCGACGCAGCAGCAAGTGCGAAGCATTGAAGACCCATGACGAACGAATGTGAGGCGTGGCACCAACGCTAAAAATCCCCTATCTTTTATTACTTGCCCTTTTCTGGTCTGTATTTACAAAACGACCCATCCGGATTTCTCTCAGTACAAGTCTAGAAAGTATAATGCTGGTGGGTTTGAATATTGATACCCCTTATGTTCACTTTCAGTCTTTTTACCCCCTTATCATAGGTAACTCTAAAACATGCAGTAGATAGGAGTTGAAAACCTATTCACTTGAATGATCTTGCATGCGAGAAAAACAGATACGTTATATTAGTTGGATGATTTGAAATGGTTTGTAGAAGTAAGAGGGAGGAATACTATTGAATGTTTATCTATGGGTTTCTCGTAAGTACAAGAGGGGATATATATCGCGTATCTATTTTTTCCCCATAGTCACTTTAGGGTGTCACTACCCTATACTATTAGCAGGTGACCACCCCACGGGATGTTTTTGAGGTATAAATACAGAGGAGTATTGCTACGTAAGGGTTTCATCTGTATACTGTAGATAATAACAAATGGGAGTAAGAATAGAACAAGTTATATGTAACAGTAGCTCGATGGTACTGCACCTCTTCAGCAAGGTGCACGTCACCCTAGGCGGGGTGTCATGACGATCAAGAGTGTGCTTGCATCAAGGCTTGAACAAACTGAGCGGATTATTGGCTGGGCCATCTCCAATGTGCCCTCTGATCGTCTTTTAGAGAGTCCCCCTCATGGTAGGCATCCCCACGCTGACAAGGGGTTCAAGACCTACTTCGGGGAATGGCCGGCACTTCGCCAGCTGTATCATCTGATCTTCTACGAGGAAACTTATGCAATTCCAACAATGCGCTGCTGGATTGGGGGTCCGCACCCCACCGTAGATCTGATTTTCCCCCAGTCTGAGCTTGAGGAGGCGGAGTGGAAGAACCAGGTGGCTGGCGCGATTGCGATCGAGCCATTGCTGGAGAGGCTTCACGACCTTAGGGCAGTCCAGCTCGAAATCCTTCAGGCCATACCAGAGGAGGATTGGCAGGCGGAGAAGGTTCAGACCTGCCTGGGCCCAGTGTCTGCTGAGTTTGTTGTTGCCAAGACTATCCAGCACAGCCTCGAACATGCCAACGAACTCATGAAGAATGCTCTGTATTGGGAGCGTGCGCTGGATTGGCTTGACCGGCAGAGGGAGTGAGGGGAGGATGTCCCAGCAGCTCCAGTGGACAGCGGTTACGCCACTCGCAACCGTAATATGTTTTGCTAGAAATAGCGCGATACCAATGAATTGCCATGTCAAGGATTGACTGCTACTTGCTTATGAAAGGTGAAGTGTTTTGCATTTTGACAACATATCCACTACCTGCCACTGAACGAACGCAGTGGAGAACGAAGCCACTATTCAGTTGAACTGGTTTCAGACCTTATGAGGTTGGTCTGAGTTCTAGCTTCAAGGCCAGGATTTCTTCGACAGGAGCGATTGGTCTTGGGCGAGTACGCTTGACATGGGTCAAGGTTTCACCGAGCTTGAGCTGCATCAGGTGGATCGCATCGAGGTTGAAGAGTAACTATCCATCATAAACTGATGAATGCTTTTGATGAAGGAATACGTGCGCAACTAGCTATCTTAGTAGCGGTTGCAAGCATGGTCAGAATCTGCTCAATGGTGCGTGGTGTAACCACAAACAATTATTTTTATTAACTCATCTAGAAAAAAGTGTTCTATGATTGCTGATCGTACTATTGGGTTAGTCTTGCCTGGGATACCAGTACAACACTCGTAAGGCGCGCAGTGTGTTCCATCGGCTGGCTGTGCCTGCTGGACCTTCCATGACGAAGTTGACTTGATCGAGGTGGGGATTCTGAAGCGGCCATCGCCCGTTTTGGTGCTGTTTCTTTGCCACCAGATCAATGGCCTCAACGACTCGTTCGTCAGTTTCAACGCCGGCACTGCGCAAGTAATCCAGACCCCGCAGCACATCGTAGTGCCAGGTGGGCGGAAACGAGAAGTGCAGCCAGCTGCGGTTGATCACCTCGCCAGTTGACAACCTCCGGAACATACGACGCACCAGGAGATACTCCTGGGCTCTGAGGCGGGCATTGGTCACCGCAGGACTAGCACCCTTGGCTTTCTCGTACGCTAACAGTCCTTCCAGAACGCAGATGGTAGTGTGAAACGAGGATCGTCGGCTTGGTGGGGCTTCGCAATTCCAACCTCCATCCTCAAGCTGCTCGCTGAGGAGCCTGTCAACCAGTCGATCGCTCGCCCCGCCGAAGTAGGCACCTAATGCAAGAACCCTTCCGTTGATACAGGGCTCGACCTCACCCTCGAAGAACGGAGAGTTACCGAATTCTTGACCCCAGGTAACCCTGTCGCGAACAAGGCTTACAGCCTTCTTGGCTTGCTCACTCGTTGGGTCAAGCCCCATGTCCCTCAGAAGCAGCAGGGCGTAAAATGTAGATGCCCACTTCGCTGAAAAGATACCGCTACTCCACTTGCCGTCTGAACCCTGGAGGGCAAGCAACTGGGCACCCCAACCTTCCGTGGCTACTCGCTGGCGCTCGGCTACAACTAACTCATCGGGCTCCTTGGTGAGGTCACGCATGACCTGCCAACGAATCGAAGGATCGGAATCAAGCAGCCACCTTATGACCGCTCTCTTTGGCTTGGTGATTTGTTGTTTAAGTGGATTAATCATCACCTACCTGCCCCTCCTTACATTATTCAATACAGACACGTATCCTAATTAGTGAGTATTTGGAAAGTATGTGGAATATCTAGATATAATTAGTCTAATTTTCAATTATATGACCATGATTTTTTATTGTCAATCCCAAGTAAATGCCCAAGTAAATGCTACTTGTTCGGAAAAAAACCTGCCTATAACTTTTTGATACTTGTATAAACTATGTCAAAGTATGTTGGGGAAAAAACTAGAATTGTGCAAACGCACAAAACCTATACATCAGTCTACAGACATTCCTGGCCAAAATTATGGGCAAATGCTTGATCTTTGTCGATTATGTTTTCACGGGGACATAGTTAGCTCAACACAACACATCACTAATAATTCTGTATCTGGACAGGGTTACCGGTCGCCTTTCCTTGCTTCATACCGATGCATATTGGGAACAATTCGGGAACAATTTGGGAACAGATATGCTATAACAGTATGGTGATTTTGGAACATAATAGACGTAATAGACAGCTATTTTCCACTTTTCCCCTACCTGCTCATCTATCGCACTGAAGAGGCCGCGGGTTCGAATCCCGCCAGGTCCACTGAATTTCATGCATTTCATATGAGTGGCGGCGAATCTACCGGTTTTTCTTTTTTTCTTTTATCGTCAAAATAGAGTATATTTCTAGCCACCCTACAGTTTGGTGTTTCATCGGTAAACACAAAGTTTGATC
>CAZXPK010000140.1:0-8952 GCA_964642565.1 uncultured Anaerolineaceae bacterium | reverse complement strand
ATAAATATTACTATAAGTATTTCTAGTTGTGATTTTATTTATCTTGCTTACGGAGGCCACATAATCTTGAATAGGGGGTTGACAGGCCTTATAATACAGGTTATCATGTTTATGGTTTCGATAAGTATTATTATCATAAACATAAATTCTCGAGAGGTTTTGGTGTGAATAAAAGATCATCCATATCTCACGTAATTACTGAATATATAAATACTGTCACCTCCGCACGTAGTGCCAACACTGGACGAACCTATCAAAATGCAATGAATGCGTTTAGTAGCATGTTAGCTGATCATAAATTACCATCAGAATCGACCCCGATATCTGCAATGCCTGAAGATGCTGTTACATGGTTCATTTCAGCACTAAAGGTGTATTCACCTACGACAGAACGCCTCTATCTGACTGCATTAGCTGGATTTTATGAATATTTGTCCGCTGAACGACTATGCGAAATCAACCTTCCACGTATCCGCCTCTTAATCAGGCAACGAGCCCGAAAACCTGGACAACGATTACCACAATTTCCATTCAATAATATTGAAAAAATATTAGAATGTGCAAATAAAATTGAACTATTTAACCCTCAAGATCTATTATCCCAATTGATTAACTTACGTGATCGCGCTTTCTTGTTTACACTGGCTGACACAGGGTTACGAGTTCACGAAGCATGTGCCTTACGGCGAGGCGATGTTGATTGGAATGAGGGTCGAGCTATTATTATAGGAAAGGGAAACCAACAAGCAATCGTCCGTTTCTCAAGACGCAGCCTGGGGGCGATCAAAGATTACCTGACTATTCGAGCTAACTTGGATGGGGCATCTGGTCGAACTCTTGCCTCCCTTCCCCTCTTTGCAAGGCATGATCGTGGTGCTGGGAAAAAAATTAAGCCCATTACCACTACCACCGGTAGAAATATCGTCACCCAACGGGTTAGCGAGGCACTCGGAAATGAGGCAGTAGGAACCATTACCCCTCATTCATTTCGTCATTATTTTGTTACTATAGTACTCAGAGCTTCTGGCAATTTAAAACTTGCTCAGGAATTAGCCAGGCACAAGAATATTTCGGTGACACAACGCTATGCTCATCTTTCTGATGATGAGCTGGATAAAGGATATTGGAATATATTTGAGGAGAAGAAGGTCAGATAGAACAGAAAGCATCTAAATTGGTCATCAATCCAGTAACTGCCTAATATGATAAATGGGTTTATCTCGTGATTCATAATATATACGCATGATCATTTCGCCTAAAAAACCCATCATAAGTAGCTGGACGCCAATCACAATTAATAAGATTGATAGCAATAATAATGGGCGGTTTCCAATTTCATATGCCTGAAATCCACTCCATCCGCCAATGATCCCATGATATATTTTTATTCCCGCTAAACTCCCACCAATAACTAAACCAGACAGACTACAAAATAAAGCCAGGGAACCGAAAAGTCTCATCGGGCTTGTGAAAAAAGTCAATAAATAAGAGACTGTAATCAAATCTAGGACGACACGCGGAGTCCGGGTAATTGAGCCATATTTTGATTTGCCTGATAATCTCGTACGGTCATTTACAGGAACTTCAGCGATCTTCACCCCCATCGCACTCGCTAGCTCTGGTAAAAAACGATGCAATTGGCCATAAAGGCGAATATTTTTTACAATCTCCCGTTTAAACACCTTCAGCGAGCATCCACGGTCATGGATCACTAACTGTGTGCTCCGACTAATCACGAAATTGGCAATTATGGATAATAACCGGCGGATTAGGGATTCTTTACGATTAATTCTCCAACCCGTCACAAAATCATAATCTCCTTCTCGCATTGTATTTAATAACTTTGGAATATCATTTGGATCATTTTGACCATCCGCATCGAGCGTCAGAATTAAATCACCTTGCGCAGCGTCGAATCCAGCCGCAAATGCAGCAGTCTGTCCAAAATTTCGGCGAAATTGAATGACTTTTACCGACTTGTCAGCTGAATGAATCGCAGACAATATCTTAAAACTGTTATCTGTACTGCCATCGTCCACAAATATGATTTCATGAGAGATATTCAATTTCTGTAATACCTCAGTCAGTTCTACATGAAGTGGAGATAGATTGTTTTCTTCATTAAACACAGGGATAATAATCGATATTGATTTATGGTTGTCCATGACGTTCTTTCCCATATATATCTAGTTAAATTATAACAAACTGGCCTATAAGTATATTATATTCCCCAATGGTATAATTTCAGTGTGTCAGTTAACAATATTCAGCTTTCGTAAAGGATAGGCGGTCATGGATGTAACTGTAACATCTATTGATCACTATGATTTGGTCGTGATTAAAGGCCGGATAGACAGTTATACTTCTCCACAGCTATCGGAAACTTTACGTGAAATAACCAACCAAAATATATATAAGATCATTTTAGATATGAGTGATGTAAGCTATGTATCCAGTGCAGGGCTCCGAGTACTTATAGATATTCAGAAAACTTGTAAAAAATTAAACCAGGGGGAAGTTTTGTTGGTAAACATACCACAACGCGTATACGAGACATTAGAGCTGGCAGGTTTTGTCCCAATGTTTAAGTTCTACAGTAATGTCACTTCAGCCCTCGCTGCATTCTAATAATAAAAACCTCGATAACGATCAGTGGCATAAATTAATAAATTTTGCCGATATATTATCGACTCAATTAAGCTTAGAATCCCAACTCAGCTGTGCTACCAGTATCCTAGAAAGTATTTTTTCTTGTAAAGCCAGGATATGGTTGGCTCCATCATTTTCGGAGATACTGAGAGATGAAGGCTTTCGGAATGATACCACTCTATTAAGTGATCTCTCGCCATTAATGGAACATGCATACCATGAAAGGCAGATTATTTCCAGCCATCAATCCGATTCCAATAATGTTGATATGACTTCTGTGATCGCAATCCCCCTATTGATCCAGGATGAGGTATTGGGAATCATCCAGTTAGATAGAACAAACCAGGTGGGTTTTTCATTTGAAGATGTTGAGCTAATGAATGGTTTTTCGAGTCAACTTTCAATTGCCCTAAATTATTTACGGCAAAAGACATTAAGTGACCAGCTTCAACAACATATAGGCCAGCTCAAACAGATAGAAGAAATCAGTCAATCCATCTTATCAAATTTAGATCGGGATAGCTTATTAAACAGCGCCATCTCACTGCTCCATCAAAAATTTGGTTTTTCAAGGGTGAACATTTTAATGGCACGCGGAGATGACAAAAAAATATTCAAAAAGATCGGAATATCTGATGATGGGATTGAGCCTGAAAAAACATATTATTGTGAGACGGATAATGGACCGATTGCCAGATGTATTTCACAACTGGAACCCATCGTCATTAATGATGTAAATCTCCGTAATGAGTTTTTAGGATCAAATTTCGAAAAAAATATCCGTTCCGAGTTGATACTGCCACTCCTCCACGGAGATATATTCATCGGCGTATTAGATCTGTGCAGTAATACTGCGAATGCATTCGAACCCAATATGTTAAAAATATTCCGGGTGTTAGCAGAAAATATCGCAGTAGCGATCAGAAATGCGAATTTGTATCGATCCGAGCAAATGAGGCGATTGATCTCTGATCGCCTACAAGATGTTGTTGGATCATTATCTGTGAATGTATCTCTTGATGATGCATTACAGAGAATATTAGACGTGATGGAGAAATTCTTACCTTGGGATGCATCGGCTATATGGTTAATTGATGCTTCAATGAATGAAACAGGAATAGGTCAGTTTAATTCATCATACTGCTTGGCTGCCGCCCGGATTAATGAAAAACATACGGGATGGACGGATCAGATTTCTTCGTTGGATGCCAATGATTTATTTGATCAATATATCCAAAACACAGCTGATGCAAATGAATTATTATCGGTTTATCCATGGATTGCCGATGTTTTATATACAAAAGTCCCTGGTTTCCGAAATTCAGCCTTTAATTATGAGCCATTAGGAACAATACTTGGTTTTAAGAGTGAATATTCTGCCCTTGTGGCACCATTAATTATTAATGACCAGCCTGTGGGAGTTATTGATTTAATACATCATTTGCCGGACCAATATGACAGTGAAACTATTTCCATGGCAAAGGCTTTTGTCAATTATGTCTCTATCGCGATCGAAAATACCAGGTTGTACACAGCCGCTCATGCTCAAGCGTGGATAACCACAGTCCTCCTTCAAGTGGCAGAAGCAACACAATCGATCACCAATTTGGATGATTTATTAGACACTGTTGTCAGTATGTTACCTGGATTGATTGGGGTAGACGCATGTACGATATTTCTATGGGATCAATCCGTAGAAGCTTTTTTCTCCAGAGCCTCGTATGGTTTTGATGATGAACAATTGGCCAGGTTGAATGCGTGGGATATTTATCCTGAATCTGTTATAGCGTTCGAAAAGTTAAAGCAAAACAGGACTCCAGTGATCCTAAATGCTGATACGATATCAGATGAAATAGCTACCCAAGTATTCCCAAACTACGATCTCCATAAGGATCTTTTGATATTGTTTCCGCTAATTACTCAAAATTGCTTATGTGGAGCGATCCTGCTCGACTTTACTAACTCAAATCTGAATACGAACTCTTCTCAAGAGATTTGGGACAAGAATTATACCTTAATCCAAGGTGCAGCCCATCAGACTGCGATAGCCATAGAAAACCTCCAATTGGTCAAGTCGCAAGAAGAAGAGGCATATATTTCGGTTGCATTGTTACAAGTTGCTCAAGCTATTGTCAGCTTCAATCAATTGGATGAAATACTGGGTTCGATCGTCCGAATTACACCAATCTTAGTCAGTGTAAAAAGATGCATCATATATTTATGGGATGAAAAAGATCTGGTATTTCGTCAGTCTCAATTTTTCGGCTTTTCTAAAAATGATCTTGCGATCACCGGTCAGGTGATCAAAGCAAACGAATTTCCGTTCATCGAAATAATTAAGCAAAGGGATCAGATAATATACCATTCACTGGGTCCATCGAATTCACAATTATCCTGGAATGAGATTGCATCCGGTGATTATCACTTTATTGAAGGAAACATTCCAGATTCGGATGAAGACCTCTCAAGTAAGAGAGATGACCGATCATTAAATAGCAGGGAACGCTTGCTCATAGGTTTTCCTCTATCCGTAAAGGGTGAGATTCTTGGCGTAATGCTGATCGAGGAAGAAGACCCAATCAAGGGATCACCATCGCTTCATATTCGTGAAAAACGAATAGAGATCGTAAAAGGGATCACTCAACAAGCAGCAATTGCGATCAAGAACGAGCTACTCCAACAAGAAGCAGTAAAAAGCGAGAGGATGGAGAGAGAACTGCAGCTGGCCAGGGAGATTCAAGCCACATTTCTACCTGATCGATTGCCGGAATTACCTGGTTGGGATCTTGATGTACGGTGGCAGCCTGCCCGGCAGGTTGGCGGAGATTTCTACGATTTCCTTATGCTTGATGAAAATCGAATAGGAATTGTAATTGCAGATGTTGCGGATAAAGGTATGCCGGCTGCTCTATTTATGACTTTGATCCGGACCCTAATCAGAGCAGCTGCAAAGGAAAAATTATCACCGGCTGCAGTTCTCAAGCAGGTGAATGAGCTATTGATTCCTGATGCGAAGCACGGAATGTTCGTGACAGTATTTTATGGAGTATTTTCTTTGAATTCAGGAATGGTTGTATATGCCAATGCTGGTCACAACCCACCGCTTGTCAAGCAGCTCAACCGAAATGACCTGATTGAGCTTACTCGCACCAGTATGGCGTTAGGGTTATTTAGCGATATTGAAATTGAAGATCGGGAATTGTTATTGAATCCAGGTGATTGGCTGGTGTTATATACCGATGGTATTACTGAAGCCTTCTCCTTTCATGGAGAGATGTTCGGTACCGAGCGGTTGTTTAATCTATTAGTAGATCACAAATATATATCTTCCATTCGATTGTTAGATTTGATTGAAGGATCAGTCAATGAATTTATAAAGGGAACAGATTTATCGGATGATATGACGCTGGCAGCAATATATAGGAAAATTCCATAAGTGGAAACTATAAGAATAGAACGAGAATCATGCACATACCATGTCTTCTTGTACGCGCATGATCCTCTAATTTATCCTACCGTAAATGACGACCTTATGGTGTCGTATTATTCCAGAACCAATTATAGGCAAAGTATCCGCTGGTCGGGCTTTGTAAGCGAATAGCAATTCGAGTCGCACCAGCTAATGACGCTGGGATGTCATATGTCGCAGATAATGACCCTCCAGCACCAGAGCTAGTGCTCCCTACATTTACCCCACCGATACCACGAGTTCCGTACGCTCCCATCAAGACCGTAAAAGTGTCGTTCGCGGGGAAGTTTACTCCCTTGATGTTGACCGATTTATCTTTAACCACTGCATTAATGGAAAACGTTGGGAAACCACTATATCCTGGAGGAACTGGAGTGGTGGTTGGAGTAGGCTGTGGGGTTTCGGTAGCTGCCGCAGTATTGTTGAAAAACCAGTTATAGGCGAAGTAACCCGTCGTTGGGCTTTGTAGACGAATAGCAATTCGACTTAGGCCCATTATTTCATTAGGAATGTTGTAGGTAACCTCAAATGCTCCACCAGCACCAGAATTTGTGCTCCCCGCAACTACTCCTCCAATTCCCTTAGTTCCATATTTTCCCATGGTAACAGTGTATGTGTCATTCGGTGGGAAATTATGGGTAAGTATCGTCACAGATTGGTCCTCGATCACTGATTCGATAGAAAATGTCGGGAAACCAGTGTACCCAGGGATTGGGGTTGTGGTTGGAGAGGCTGTCGGGTTATTCCAGAACCAATTATAGGCAAAATAACCACTGGTCGGACTTTGTAACCGAATAGCAATCCTCTCATAGCCTGCCATTGTTGAGGGTATTGTATACGTCGCTTTAAAGGACCCGCCGCTCCCGGAGTCGATAAAACCAACAACTACCCCGTCGATACCTTTTGAACCATATACACCCATCGTGACCCGAAAAGTATCATTGGCAGGGAAATTGAACACCTGAATAGATACCGTTTGGTCTTTTACTACATCCAGAATATTAAAATAAGGAAGTAATTGTGATGAAGATGTAGATGCAGATACCGGCAAAACCAATGCAAATAACGCAAATATCGTAGTTAATATTGAAATTACGCGCTTCATAGGTTATCTCCTTTCCTGTTATCCCAATAACAACCTATTATGTATTATTATTGATAATTGACCTATTATAATATTTTTTACGATTAATAATGTTTTACAAATTATTAGGATAATATTGCATGAATAGTATCAAAATCAGTCAAGTAAATGATCACCTATCAGCTGTACCAATAGCATGAAAAACTGGCTGTCATTTATTGTATTAGCTTTATTACTACTAGGATGCCAATCAGTTCAGGGGAAATCGAACAATAATGAATTACTTAATTGGAATTATGCGGACTTAAGATTATTAGATCCGATTGATGCTATAGAGCCTGGCCAGGATTTGATCGCACTATATTCTAGAATTAATGATCAATCATTCCAGATCCGAATTGATTTTCTCGATCTCGATAACGAATCAGGAAAAGATATTTATATAGCCATTGATACTAATCCTGGGGGTCTGACCCAAATAGAGATGAATAAAAATGAACCCTTCCCCGTTGAAATTAGCTGGGATTATCTGATAAAAATTCCTGCCTCAGGGAATGTTGTAATCGTGAATGAGCACTTTTCGCCAATATATGGAATGGCATTATTAATCATGCGTGATGCCACGCAGGATAGGATCGTTATCAGTTTTAATAAAAATATCCTGCCTATTTCTCAGGGAAAGACAAAATTGCAGGTAGTCATTACCCCTTCGAACCAGTATGTAGTTGCCGATAAAAGTGATCCCTTCTCCATAGATACCCCCTCCCCTGCCAGAGTTAAAGTACTTTTCGTGTTTTGGAATACGTTTTCCGGAACAACGCCGGCCCAGACCCTTCGATCTTGGGCGGGTGCACATTCAGGTCCGATGAGTAGTCGTCACGGTTTGAAGTATTTATTGGATGCTGCCGCCCAAACAAAATCTACTGTGCTGTTACTTGACCTTCTGACACCTGATACATTATCTGCACTTGACTACCTGAATGTCCTGCCACAGATCCGAAAACTGATTGATCAAGATATCCTAGCTCTACCAGATAACGGAAATATCACACAATCTGGCGTGATTGACGATATTATGAGTGCATATATAGTAAATAATTCAACAAGTGATATGGATATCAATAGAATATGGAATATTAGCAGTAATATAGGACTTAAATCTGTAATTAGAAATTCCGATTTATATTTGTTAATGAATTGTGGGGTTATTGGTATGGGTGTAAATGGCTATGCGCAATATAATGAATCAAGTAATAATTGTGCACTCATGACTTATAGATCAATTTTACCTATTAATAACTCGGGATTATCGTTGGGATGCAAGCAACTTTTACTGTCTTCTGCATTGAACTCTCCAACTACTACATTGTTATTAGGAGGTGATATCTCAAATTCTATATTGGGTGATCCTATGGTCAGCTCAGAAGTTTTTACTTATATAAATGAGCACCCGTGGATACAGAAACTATCAATTTACGATCTAATGACATCAAGGGATTTACAAATTACGAGCGCCCTTCCCTATTCTATGGACCAATCTGCCATAGGCGAGATCTCACAACAATCTAGCCTGCTTCATAATTCAGATCCGGCTTCGGTTCAATCCAAAGTGTATGACTCACTTTTACGATCCCCAAAGAACCTTATAACAGACCTGGCCTGGCAAGTATTTTATTCATTGATCCAACCAGCTACAGCAGACTTATTTACATTGCGTTTAAATTATGTAGGACAAATTGGTCAGCTTATC
>CAZXPK010000139.1:0-9009 GCA_964642565.1 uncultured Anaerolineaceae bacterium | reverse complement strand
AAACGGAACCTTCGATGTGGACGCGCATCACGAACTGGCCCACAAAGTTGCCACCGAGGGCATGGTGCTGCTCAAAAACAACGGCCTGCTGCCACTCAAGGGTCAGCAACATATCGCCGTGATTGGCCGCTCAGCAGAAACAGCCCATTTCCAGGGCGGTGGCAGTTCGCACATCAACCCGACTAGGGTGGCTGTCCCGTTCAAGGAACTGCAAGCCCAAGCCGGTGACGCCGAATTGACCTACGCCGAAGGCTACCCAGCCGATAACTCCTTCCGGCAAGACATGATTGATCAGGCTGTGACTCATGCCCGGTCTGCCGATGTGGCCGTGCTATATATCGCGCTGCCTTCCTCCAAGGAATCCGAAGGCTACGACCGCCCCGATCTCGACCTGACCGAACAGCAGGTTGCGCTGATCAAAGCTGTTGCTAAAGTCCAGCCCAAGACTGTTGTCGTGCTCAACAACGGCGCGCCCGTAACGATGAGCGCCTGGATCGACGACGTGGCAGTTGTGCTCGAAGGTTGGATGATGGGACAGGCAGGTGGGGTGGCGATTGCCGATGTGCTCTTTGGTAAGGTCAATCCGTGCGGTAAGCTCGCTGAAACTTTCCCACTCAAACTCGCCGACACACCCGCGCACATCAATTGGCCGGGCGGCGCAGGTGAAGTGCACTACGGCGAAGGCCTGTTCATTGGCTATCGCTACTACGACGCCAAGCAGATACCCGTCCTGTTTCCCTTTGGTTATGGGCTGAGTTACACCACTTTTGCTTATAGCAATGCAAAAGTTTACACTGAGCACAACCAAAGTGTTTCGGCGAAAACCTTCAAGGATGTGGACGGCGTGATGGTAACATTGGATGTCACCAACACGGGCAGATTTACAGGTAAGGAAATTGTCCAAGTGTACCTCCACGACCAGAAATCCGGGTTGGTCCGGCCTGAAAAGGAGTTGAAAGGCTTTGCGAAGGTGGAACTCCAGCCGGGCGAGACCCAATCCATCTCCATCCAACTCGATTTTCGCGCCTTTGCCTACTATCACCCCAAATACAGACAGTGGATTACCGAGGATGGGGATTTCGACATCCTGATTGCGGCCTCCGCTACGGATATTCGCCAGACCCTGACCGTGACACTCGAATCGACCCTGAGTCTCCCCTGCATTCTCAACAAGGAATCCACCATCCGCGAGTGGTTGGACGACCCACGCGGTAAAGCCGTCTTTAGCACCCTCTACGCCAAGATTGAAGCCGAGAGTCGGAAAATGTTTGGCGGTGATGAACGCCATGGCGATGAAAACGCTATCGGCATGGACATCATGGACATGATGAACGATATGCCGCTGGCAAGTGTGCTAGGGTGGCAACAAGGCGCGTGGACCAAGCCCGCCGATGAAATGGTAGACGAGCTGTTGATGCAGGTGCATGGCAAAGAAGCATAACTCATTCAAGTAACTTTCTGGTTCTGGTGTAAAGATTTTGGTGAGTAGCTTAATAAAAAACGGAAATAATCTTTCTCCTCTTTGTGAGGACAGCAAAACACTCGCTGCCTCCTCATAGGATGGGTACGAAAAGATTAATACGTAATTCAGGATGGTAGAGAGTATTTTTGGCTGGTTTGACCAATCTAAAAGAACCTTAGAATTTCATCCAACTGTGCAACTTCTAAAGGTAGTACGTTTGAAATTGCTATTTTGGGATTTCACGCATGAACCAGAATTTCAGAGCAACAACTTTTGACCTAGATAGTGTTATTTCTAGCCTTTTTTCAGGAGAGCCATATGGTTCAATGGACAACGGGGAATATTTCTGCCCATGGAACGAAACTTCATTATTATCGCAGCGGTGGATTAAAGCCACCCCTTGTGTTGGTTCATGGTATAACCGATGATGGGCTGTGCTGGTCGCCTGTCGCTGAAGCGTTGTCTGGGGAGTATGATGTCATTATGGTGGATTTGCGCGGGCATGGGAAATCAGATGCTCCCGAAGAGGGTTACGATTTGGTAACCATGGCTAGAGAGTTATCAGGCCTGATTACTGGTTTAGGATTGGAAAACCCAGTCGTGATGGGCCATTCATTGGGCGCATTGACTACGATAGCCTTGGCCAGCCTCACCCCGGATTTACCTCTGGCTATTATCTTAGAAGATCCACCCGCGTTTTGGCGTGTACGCCCGCCCTCACCTGAAGAAGCTGATTTTCGGGCTGGGATGCACATATGGTTCAACGATTTGAAACGCAAAACCCGGGATGATCTGCTCGAAATTGCCCGGTCGGAGAATCCGGTCTGGTCAGAAGCCGAGTTAGGTCCTTGGGCAGACGCAAAGCATCGTTTTAGCCTTAAAATCACCCAATTGATTGACCCTCAGGAGACCGTCCCAGTAGCTTTCCCAACGCTTTTGGGTCAGATCACCTGCCCGGTACTCCTCATCACTGCGGACCCGGATCGGGGAGCCATCCTTACAGATGAAGATGTGGTTGAATTACAAAAATCGGTGCCCCACCTCAAAAGGGCACACATTCCTAGTGCAGGGCATAATATTCGGCGAGAACAATTTTCCCAGTATATGGAAATTTTGCGGGCGTTTCTGAGCCAAATAAGGATGTAATTTTGAAATGGTTTTGCCATGATTTCAGGATTAAAATGAACCTGAGATTACCCTAAACCGCCGTGTTTTTTTGCTGTTGTATAAAAGCAGCAATACCAAGAACTTACTTAAAAGGGATTATCTATGGTCAGCACCGTTTTTTATGGCTCCCCTCGGCAGGCCCAGCTCAAAGCTGAGGAAACACTACCTGCTAAACTCGATCTCATCCTCGAAAAGCTTAAAATCCGCGCACGGGTAAAGGATGAACTTGTCGCCATTAAATTGCATGTCGGCAACAATATTGGTTATTCTGTCATTCATCCTGTTTTCGTACGCAAAATCGTCCAGGCCGTTAAAGATGGCGGTGGAAAGCCCTTCGTTTGCGATGTGGAATGGAATGCGGTTAACGCAGGAGAACGTGGCTACACCCCTGAAGTCTTGGGATGTCCGGTCTTCCCAGTCGGCGGTCTTTCTGGGAATTATTTCTACGCGCATGAACGAGAATTCAAGAATATCACAGAGTGGAAAGTGGCCGGTATGATCCAGGATGCCAGCTTTCTGATCAATTTTGCCCATGCCAAAGGACATCCCAGCTGTGGGTATGGTGGTGTTTTCAAAAATATTGCACTGGGCTGTGTTGTCGGCCCTACCCGCTCTGCCATGCATGATACCTGCCATTACGATCCCTACTGGTTCCGGGAAAAAACCACCAGCCAGGATGATTACAAGAAAATTATGGACTCCTGCCCCCATAAAGCCATTTCCGAAGATAAAGAAAGCCCAGGAGATCTGCACCTTCACATTGAACCCTGCAACCAATGTGGTCGCTGCCTAGAGGTTGCTCCGTCAGGAAGCTGGAAGATCGATCCTATCAATTTCAATGCCTTCCAAGAAGCCTGCGCCAACAGTGTGGATATAACGCTTTCCACATTCGAGCCGGGTAAACATACCCATTTGGTTCTAGCCACACATATGACCCCGCTCTGTGATTGTTTTGGCTTTACTGGTCTACCGGTCCTCCCTGATGCGGGAATCTTTGGGTCTGATGATATCGTGGCGCTGGACCAGGCCGTTTTGGACAAAATCGGCGAGACTCGGCTGATCGAAGAAAATATCCCTACCAGCATGGAAGTCCACACTCGCCAGGGGCATCCCTTCCAATGGTTACATGGCCCGCTCAAAGACCCATACAAAGTCGTTGAATATGGCGCTGCCCTTGGACTTGGCAACCGGGAGTACCAATTGGAGGATGTTTTTCCCGTCAAAGAAAATGCTTTCGGGTCAATGGGATACATCCCGGCAGAATAGCGATCAAACTTTGGAGGACTGATGATCCCATTTTTATTACCAGTCCCACAAAGAACTGATTTCTTGAAGGCATCTGAAAAGGGAACAGAAGGTGAAGAATGCCTATGATTACGAATCCATTATTACAAATGAACTGGATTGCTACGCGCTGTTGGCTTGGGAGCTGAACCTCTCCGAAGATGTCTTGACGCAGGCTGCACGGCTTGGGGTGCGGGATGGACTACACGCACCGTAAGGCGCCCCAATGCAAGTACCGGGAAGAGGAATGCGTGACCTGGAACGTCCGACATAAGGTAGACGTCACGTTGGTGCGCGCAACGCTAATGGCGGCGAACCAGGATGATATGCAAAAAGCCGATGACGTACTGATGCGACTCATTGAGGACTAGGGATTATTCATGGAAAACGTTACGTGGAACTGGTCGCCTCTGCTGCTGATCGTAGTCGGCACTTTCTTCGTGGTCGGCCTATACGTATTCTGGATCTACCGCAAGGCGTGGCGCACGTTGCATGCGTATGCGACATCCCAGGGATGGCAGCTTTCGAAGAAGCCACCACAGGAATCATTCCCGACTGATTTCGATGCATTACCGCATCGGAAGTTCCATGAGCCAGCGTTCCATCGCGTGCGATTCCTCTACGAGGATCTTCAAGGCAAGCGCATCATAAACAGGACTGAGTGTTACGAGTACGGGGATCAAACCTCATCAGAGACGACGTTTAGTTTCCTAATATCGCTTCCGTGTGACGTTCCGCGCGGCTTGGTGCGTTTTAGTCCCATCGCCAAACTCTACGAAATTACAAGCAGCTCCATGAACATTCCGGGTGTGGTCGGGGGATCATGGGAATGTTATCCCGATGAGCGACTGCCACACGCCATCATCTGCGCTGAGGTTCCGGAACGTTTCAATAGTATCATCGCGACAATCGCCTATGAAATGAAACAGGTCGCGGAAATATGCCGTAGCCTCGAGGTCACGTTCGAGTTCGTTCCCGGCTCTCTGCTCATTTCGACACCGGGTGTAAATGCAGGAAAGATTGCTCAACTTTTTCCCGTCGTCTCCGAACTTACAGCACGACTCAGTAAACTGTGGAGGTGATATGCGGTTCGGGACGTCGTTACTCTGTCTTGCAGCGCTGGCTGAGGAATGTATCGCCTTGAATTAGGAAAACCTTTGGCAATGGAAACAGGGTCGCTACCATTGCTGTATGAACGGGAGCCATCATGCGCTACGGCTATTTTGACGACGCAAATCGCGAATATGTCATTGAACGTCCTGACACACCCTTGCCATGGATCAACTATCTGGGTTGCGAAGATTATTTCGGCATCATCTCCAACACCGCGGGCGGGTATTCATTTTATAAAGACGCCCGCCTTCGACGACTGACTCGTTATCGATACAACAATGCACCTTTGGATTCGGCAGGACGTTATATCTACCTGCGCGACGACGATCCATCCCCTCACTCCGGTGAAACTCTATTTTGGTCGCCGACCTGGCAACCGACTCGCCTTCCATTGGATGCCTTCGAATGTCGCCACGGGCTGAGCTATACCATCATCCGATCCCTTCTGGCAGACATCGAAGCCGAGACTCGATACTTTGTCCCCTTGGGTGAGGCTCTCGAAATCTGGGAACTGACCCTCACCAATCACCGCAGCCTCCCTGCCAATCTCTCTGTTTTTGCCTCGGTGGAATTCTGTCTATGGGACGCGCAGGATGACGCTGCCAACTTCCAACGCAATTACTCCATTGGCGAAGTGGAAGTGGAAGACGGAGTCATTTATCACAAAACCGAGTATCGCGAGCGTCGTGATCACTTTGCCTTTTTTGCCTGTTCCGAACCGCTGGCCGGATTCGACACGCAACGTGAAGCCTTTCTCGGTTCATACCGGGGATGGGATTCGCCCTGGGCAGTGGAAGCAGGGCAAACCTCCAACTCCATCGCCTACGGATGGCAACCTATTGGTGCACAGCATGTCAGAATTCAACTCGATGCCGGAGAGCAAAAAAAAATCATCTTCCTGCTGGGTTACCACGAGAACCCCAAAGATGCCAAGTTTGACCCGCCCAATTCGCAGATCATCAACAAGCGCACAGTTCTGCCAATTATTTCCCATTACCTGAGTGCCAATCAAGTTGAGCGGGCCTTTCAAGATCTGCGTGCCTATTGGCATGGATTACTGGACAAACTCCAGGTGACCACTCCTGATATACACACCAACCGTATGGTGAACATTTGGAATGCGTATCAGGTAATCGTCACTTTTAACCTCTCGCGTTCAGCATCCTATTTTGAATCCGGCATCGGACGCGGCGTTGGCTTCCGTGACTCCAATCAAGATCTGCTCGGCTGTGTCCACATGATCCCCGAACGAGCACGTACGCGCATCCTCGACTTGACCTCGACTCAACTCCCCAACGGGGGTGCATACCACCAGTATCAACCTCTGACCAAGCGTGGCAATAATGACATCGGCAGTGGTTTTAACGATGACCCACTCTGGTTGATATTATCTGTGGCTGCATACATCAAGGAGACGGGCGACTGGGCAATCCTGGACGAAAATGTTCCTTATGACAACATCCCCGGCACGGAAGAACCACTGTGCGCGCACTTGAAGCGCTGTATACAGTACACAGTTGACCGTCTGGGACCAAATAGACTGCCTCTGATCGGTCGAGCCGACTGGAATGACTGCCTGAATTTAAATTGCTTCTCGGATGCCCCCGGCCAATCCTTCCAAACGACGACCAACAAAGATGGTAAAGTCGCCGAGAGTGTATTCATCGCCGGTTTATTCATTTTGGCAGCCAATGAAATGGCAGAAATATCCAAACGACATACAGGCGGACAGGAAAGTGGTGTTTTACATAAAGCTATTCAAGAAATGGAGAAAGCGATTTGGGCTGCGGGTTGGGATGGCGAATGGTTTCGCCGTGCATATGATGATTTTGGCAATCCGATTGGCTCGAAACAGTGTGATGAGGGACAGATTTTTATCGAACCGCAGGGAATATGTGTTATGGCGAATTTGGGGATCGAGAGCGGAGAGGCCAAGTTGGCGCTTGACGCTGTTGCCCAACGACTGGCTACACATCACGGTATTGTCCTACTTCAACCAGCATATTCTCGTTACTATCTAAACTTGGGCGAGATATCATCCTACCCTCCCGGAGTTAAAGAAAACGCCAGTGTATTTTGCCACACCAACCCCTGGATCATGATTGCCGAGACCAAGATCGGACGTGGTGATCAAGCGTACGAGTACTATCAATGCATTAACCCTTCCGCGCGTGAACAGATCAGCGAAATCCATAAATGTGAACCGTACATTTATGCGCAGATGATCGCAGGTCCAGATACCCCCAATCATGGTGAGGCGAAAAACTCCTGGCTGACAGGCACAGCAGCCTGGAATTATGTCGCCATCACGCAATGGATCCTGGGAATCCGTCCAACTTATGAAGGCTTATGCATCGAACCTGTCATCCCCTCAACATGGAAGGAGTTCGATGCGGAGCGTAGCTATCGGGGTGTTCGATATATCATCCATGTCGAACGGCATGGTCCTGGAAATGAAGTCGAACTGGAAGTGGACGGGAATCCTATCCAGGGTACAGTTATCCCCCTCCCTGTAGTAGGGACGCATGATGTCAACATTGTTGCGAGAATTAAGTAAAATCCCATGAGTTCAATATTCATTCCTTGCATCCTATACACACCGGAAACTCGCCATGATACTCAGTAGACAGTACTGTTGGTTTTAATTATTTGAATTGAATAGACAGCAGGTTGTATTCAATCTTTCAACTGGAATGAACAAATGTTAGAAGGAGTTAACAATGCAGTATGGGCATTTCGATGTTGGAAAACGTGAGTACGTCATCACCGATCCGCGCACACCAGTAAAATGGATCAACTATATTGGTACCCGGGAATTTGGAGGATTTGTGGACCATACCGGAGGAGCGCTGATTTGTAAAGATGACCCAACCTTCAACCGCATCACCAAGTATATCCAGCAAATGCCCTCCTCGGATTTCAAGGGCGAGGCGCTGTATCTCCGCCTGCATACAGATTACGGTTTCCGCATATTCTCCCCGTTCTTCGTCCCGTCGCTTGATCCGCTAGATCGCTTCGAATGTCATATCGGTTTGGGCTATACCCATATCCTCTCCGAATTCCTTGGGGTGCGGTCGGATATCGTTATCTTCGTTCCTCTGAATGAGAAGCGTGAAATCCGCGACATCCGGATCACCAATATTTCTGACAATCCACTTATTCTAGATGTCATCCCTCTGGTCGAATACACCCACCCCGACGCCCTCAAGCAGTTCACCAATGCCGATTGGATTCCCCAGACCATGCAAAGTCAGGCACTTAAGGACGGAGAATTTACCATATTGGTGCAATACCCATTCATGTATCGAGAAACGAGGGTTAATTACCTGACATCGAACCTGCCCGCCTCGTCCTTCGAGACCGATCGCAAGAAATTCCTCGGCGATAACGAGTATGGCACGTATCGAAATCCGCTCAGCCTGCTCCTGCCCGAACTGCCCAATTCTCAGGCCTCGCGCGGCGATACCATCGGTGCATTGCTCCACCTGCTGGGCGCGCTTCAACCCGGAGAAGTCCGTCGCATCATCCTCCAACTTGGGCAAGATTCAAGTATCGAAGCAGCCCGTGCAGGCATCGAGAAATTTCGTCAATCAGAAGTAGTGGATTCAGCTCTTCAAGACATCCGTCATTTTTGGGATGGCTATCTCGATGCGTTGCAGGTCGATACGCCCGACAAAAGCATGAACCTCATGCTCAATATTTACAATCCCCGCCAATGCTATGTCACCATAACCTGGTCACGTTACCTGTCCTATTATCAGCTTGGGCTGGGTTCACGCGGGATCGGAATGCGTGATTCAGCACAGGATATCATGGGTGTACTGGCTTCCATCCCAGCGGAAGGAAAGGATTGTCTTCGCACCCTGTTCTCCTTCCAGAAACGCAATGGCTCAGCCATGCACCAATTCAATCCGCTGACACTGGAAGGCAGCGAGGGCGATTCTCTGGATATGGACGACCGCCCACACTACTATAGCGACGAT
>CAZXPK010000138.1:0-9076 GCA_964642565.1 uncultured Anaerolineaceae bacterium | reverse complement strand
CACACAAGTTCTAATTTCGGGCTTTTTTATTGGAAACTCTAATCTTTGACCAATATTTTAAGATTTCTCATATTTATGAGGGGGTCAGATTATCATAAAATAGATTTGATTGCGATCCAGATAGAAATTGGGGATGAAGCATGGAAAAATGAGTATTGATGATTTTATTGCCGCCAAGGTATTGCCAGAAATCCGATCTGTCCTTGAGAAGATCGGGGAAGTGATGAGGGAGTGTGCACACGATGCACAGGAAATCATCATCTTTGGGATCCCTGCATAGGGGGAAAAATCATTGGAGTGATCAGCCCAACCAAGAAGGACATCACGCTGGAATTTTCCCACGGGGAGGAGCTCCAGGATATGTATCATCTGCTCAAGGGGGTGGGCAAGGTTTCCAAGGATGTAAAATTCAAAAAAGTGTCTGAGATCAACAAAGATATCCTTTACTATTTCATCCAACAAGCGCTAGTATTGGATGCAGATTGAGAGGGGTAAGTACTATTAGATAAAACATGATCATTTCAAGATCAACATTGGTTTCACTCCGCATGAAGTTGATCTGAGATTGGTGAAGATAAGCGGCTTGATTTAAGGGAAGAGTTGGAAAATACAGAGAAATCGCAATCCACCTACGATAGATCAGGCCAGCATTCCCTAATTAATATGCTCAGCGGTTCGACTTTGTATCCGGAGTATGAGGTAATTGGTTGTATACTTATTTAGAATAACTCTTTTTGACTGGCCATCTGACCACGGAGCTTGGAGAGATTTCCAACAATAAATCACAAAGGAGAAAAACATGAAACTCAGCATGCCTAAAGTTATTACATGGTGGATTGCTGTTATTCTCGGTATTCTTGGGGTTGTCTCTTATCTCGTACACATTTTCATTCTCTCGGGTAACTACGCCATTCTCTCGGGTATTGCCTTCTGGTTGGTGGTTGCAGGCTGGCTTTTACTAGTCCTGGGAACAGCGATGAAAGGTGTGTAGTGCAGAAATCAGAGGGCGAGTTTGTATTCCAATTGGTCGGCTCCGCGACTGAGCAAATTGCCCTTATTATTTTATAGTTGTGACGATAAGAGATAACTTTATTCGAACGATTGTTATCAAACGTCACCAGAGGTCCACAGCGAAGCCCAAGAAGATATATATTTCTAGCGGAAATGGCATAATTATTGAGAGAGGTATATAAGCGCTTATAATGAAGCATGATGAACAATAATTGTTCCATTGCAGGCCACGCGTCATAAATGCCCGAGGGTGAGCCATTAGCTCGTCCCACCCATTACCCGCATGTTAAAGATGATCAAAGGAGAGTGTAAATGAAAGCCAGAATACTTGATCCACAAGTAAAAGTATACAGCAGCATGGATGCAAACGCCGTATCGCTCGCAACCCTACCAGAAGGGAGCGAGATCGAGTTTGGAGGAGCCAAAAGGAAAGCAGGTAAGTTATGGGTGCCAATCACCCTATCCACTGGTCAGCAGGCATATATTCCTGGTGAGACGCGTATCTTCGTCATGCGAGAGGGTTCATTGTTGCAGAATAATGTAGATTTACACGCCGAGCCATCCGGAGGATCGCTGATCAAACAACAGCTGGCACGTAATTCGAAGGTATATATCCTGCAGGTGGTTAAAGGGGATGGACAGGATTGGGTAAGGGTGAGGGATGCAACCGGAAATGAAGGTTATATTTCTGGGGATACCCGCATCCGTGTGTTACAGCAGAAAACCAAGGCGATGGGAAGAAAGAATATGCTCTCTGGAGTGATGTGGCTGATCGCGGGTCTGGTGATCACTTTTTCAGGTAGTGCTGCAGGATCAAGTAGTGGGTTCAGTCTGCTTGGTTATGGAGCGATCCTTTTCGGAGCGGTCATGCTGATATCGGGTGTGGTGCAGTACGTCACCGCACCGGCTTGAGTGATGCATATTTCGTCTTTAGCAAGTTAAGAAGGGGAGAGATGAACATATGGAACCGATCTTGACAAGATGTGGTTATCGCTGTGACCTATGCCTGGCTTATAGACCGAATGTAGAAAAACAACCTTCTGTCCAACAGAAATTAAGCGATGGGTGGTTCGAGTACTTCGGTTTTCGTATAGAACCTTCCAATATCATCTGCGATGGCTGCATGACGACCCATCCAAGATTGATCGACCAGAGCTGCCCGGTCAGACCATGTGTCCTCGAAAAAGGGTTGGAAAACTGCTCATCCTGCGACCAATATGGATGTGTGAAACTAAAAGAGCGCATTGTCCTATACGAGGAAGTGAGACAAAGGGTTGGCAAGGAAATCCCAGAAGATGATTATCTCTGTTTCATTCAACCCTATGAAAACAAGCGAAGGCTTGATAACTATCGGACGACAGGTGAGATCATCAAGTAGATGGGTTGAGCTGCACCATCCAAGGGTAACATTGTAAACAATCCCCATAGACTCATTCGACCAAACCAGGAAACGGATAAAGCTGAGGTGGAGGGAGTAGGGCACCGAGCCGGAAAGGCGGCATACACATACCTCACAACATGGCAAGCATTGACGTTGGAGACCGCTATGTGGGTGTTTGAGAATGTCATCCTACCCAAATGCAATATCTGGGAAGCACTCTCGATGAACGGATTGTTGCATACATGGCAATGAATGGCTCGTACTTTGACCGGTTGTATATAGACCCAACTGAGCGGTGCAAAGGCAGGGGCATGCGATTTAGTAATCTGGCTAAACAAATCTCACCCACCGGACTTGAGAGCCATACGCATCAAGAGAACCTTGTTGCGCGTGCCATATATGAACGGCATGGATTCATTGCAGTAAAATTTGGGATCAGCCTGCTCCCCGCTCCCCTGGTGTCCAGGCGATGCACTGTGGGGTCATCGACATCTAGGGAACTTATTCAATTGTTGATACCCCCATGTTCACTTATGGTCTTCTTACCCCCTCTATATAACCAGCTTTCAAACGAGCAGGGAGAAAATAGTTGAAAACCTTTTCACTTGTTATCATTGGATGCAAGAAGTACAGCGCTCACCATCTTTTTTCATCTTTTGGCTTTGCTCTTGTTTTATAAACCAGGCTATATATAGACAGGAGATTTTTCATTAGAGACATGTAAGAAGATAGGGATATATTATCCTAATAAGGTCATATTAGTATATATTGTGGTATAATCCGTTTATCCTAATCAAAGAGGGAGAGGCGAATGGGAAAAACTAGTGCCATTATTGAAAATCCTAAAAAGGAACCTATGACAATAAGCAACTTCTCAACCCCTACAATTGGCTGGGTGGCAATCGTAACAGGAGTCTCAGCCATTCTTGCAGTGATATTTCTCACCCTGATGGCTACGGTGAATATGTCCTTTGGCAAGGTCAATGATGTTTTCAACGCCATTATCGGGATCTCAAGTGCGGTTCTGGCGTGGATGTTGTACGCCGAACATCATGCGAAGTCACCGTTGATGAGTCAAATCGCGCTTGCCCTTGCGGTGGTTGGTGCGATCTTTACCATTGTCGGATCGGTCCTGATCATTTATGGCTTCACAGACTTTGTTCTAGCTGGGTGGTATACAGGGGTCGGGAACGCTTTGATCGGCTTGTGGCTGGTGGCATTTTGTTATTCCATGCAACGCGGTGACGCACTGCCACACAACCTGATTATATTTGGGCTTGTCGTGGGTGCGTTCATGGCAATTGGATTGATCGGTATTCCAGGGATATTCACTGGAATTGATAGCATGGAGTCAATGCCATGGTATCTCTATATAGCGTTTTTTGGATATTTAGGAACATATATCCTGTATCCAATCTGGACGATTTGGCTGGGACGAAATCTTCTACTCAAATGAATAACCATAGAATACCTTAGCGAGTGTCAGAGTATTTTATAGCAAATAACTTCTACTTTTACATAAAGCGGCTCAACACAGGTTGCAGTGGGCGGTGGGGATTCAACCCGCCGCTGAGCCAATCCGTCAGGCAGCTTCCACACACCATAGGAAATCTTTGCAAAGGAATAAAGATCCATGACCCACTCTAAACAACACGTGCTCTTCCTGACCTTCATCGCTTGGCTATCTATGCTTGGCTTTGACTTCCTATTACACGCAGGTCTCTTAGCCAAGCTTTACCTTCAACCAAGCCAGTTCCTGTTGCCTCCTTTGGCAGCCTTAACACTGATTCCGGTAGGTTATCTATCATTTCTCCTATTGTCCATTCTACTGGTTTGGTTGATGATACGCCTAAATCTGGCAGGATGGCGACGAGGCGCCTTCTTTGGATTAGAATTGGGCGGCCTTACATGGGGTGCCTTCGTGCTAGGGTTGGGGTCCGTCTCGACTGCCAGTTTCCCTCTACTTATTGGTTGGTTTATCGGGCAGACACTGGAATTGGCAATCGCAGGCGCCGTTGTAGGAAGTGGTTTGGAAGGTTTGCGTTTGTGGCGGCTTTTTGCAGTAGTGATGATTTTTGTCTTGTTGTCGGTAATCACGACGATTGTCTTACAGTCTTTGGGAGTGGTTCCCACAACACGCATATCATAAGTGCCGCCCAACAACCGCTTGCACCTGCTATTGCTACCCCGTCACCCCAGCGAAAGCTCTGGTTATTCTGGCGAGACGTACCCGCCTAGGAGTTCTCTATACCCGCAATGTGGCTGAACGCGACCGTTATGCTGCATAAGCCCATAAGCTATGAGCCCCCAAACGATGGCTGAGCACCTAGTTAGCAAGCTTTCGTACTATGGAGTTACGCCAAAAGGAAGAAGAGTTGAAATGAAAAGGATCGTTCTTGTAATCAGTATCTTTTGTTTCGCCCTGTTCGGTTGTCAGCCCGTCACGTCTCCATCGGCGTTCCCTATACCGCCACCGACGGTAGCTCCCGTGTCGCCACCGATAGCAACTCCCGTGTCGCTACCGACGGCAACTCCCGTGTCGTCACCGACGGCAACTCCCCTGTCGTCACCGACGGCAACTCCCGTGCTGCCTACTCCGACACCCATTCCCCTGACAGCAACACCCACAACTCCATCTACAGGTATCAGTGGCATGGTAAAGTATACTGGCACAAAGTTGGGGAGCATTATTGTATTCATTTCCACGGAATCGGGCAGTACACCCATGGGGGAGGAGGCAATAAAGAGTTTCATGGATGTCTCTGGCGGTGAATTTTGGTGGAGCCTTCCTGCAGGCATCTATTATGTAGCGGCTCTCCTACAGGTAGCTGGTCCGCCGAGTTCCGATTACCCGTTTGTCACGTGTGGACCGATTGAAGTCAAAGCCAACGTGCTTGTGAAAATTGAAATTGCCCTCACTGACGCGGAAATTGGCGGAAGGCCGAGAGACTGTGGGATGAAGACCCCATAAGTAGAAGAGAAAAAGTCGCGCATTGCTTAAAGCAATAGTGTGTCAGCCCTTCCTGCCTCAGCAGAGTTACATAGAAATATCGGGCTAACAAATCGCGCACGTGACTGGTGAGATGCGCTCGGCCCAACGGAGTTGATTCTGCATCCAGGCATTTTCTAGATAATAAGCCTCATCCACGCCCTCCCACCAGCCAGCCCTGAGGAGATTGCCGGATGCGCTGCCTCCATCAATCCGATTCCTATCACTGTCATTGGTTTCGGCGGGCTGGCGGTCATGGTGTGGTTGATGATGTTCAAACCGTTTTGAGATGGTTAACAGAAAGTATTTAGGAATTCAAGAAGAACATAACATTTGTTAATAAAAATCAAAATACTCGCAACCGGAGCCGCCCAACACAGCGTACAGTGGACGATGGGCACTAATCCAAGGTAATTCGGTGCACCCATAAGTGTTATGGTATATTATTTCCGAAAGGATTAGCTTCTATTATGTCTACACCAAATCCAAACTATCCTATCCATGAATTGCGTATCGCACTCACCACAAGAGATTATGAACGATTGGTAAAATTCTATTGTGATGGGCTCGGAATTGAACCTGCCGCAATTTGGAACAACGGCCAAGGGCAGGCGCTCATCCTCAACATGGGCAACGCCACCCTTGAGATTTTCGACGAAACACAAGCGGAGACGATTGACCAAATCGAAGTGGGACGACGCATTAGCGGCCAGATTCGGTTTGCGCTTCAAGTACCTGACTTGAAACCGACGATGGAACGGTTACTCGCCCATGGGGCGACATTGGTTCATCCCCCCATCATGACTCCGTGGGGTGATTATAACGTGCGACTCCAAGACCCCGACGGTATGCAAATTACGCTATTTCAGATACCTGATAATAAGGAACAAGGTAAGTAGTTTTGGATGGAGTTAGCGATGAAGTCCAAATCAATGGTAACGAGGCATTATTTGAGATTTACATTCTAGTTTTTGGTACAGGCTCTTATAGAAAAAATGAGTTTACAGAATAAGCAAACCGAATTGGATGAAACCAAGCCTGACAGGTTGGCATGTGCAATGCTAATCATTGGTATCTTCATAGTTTGCCAATATATCCTTTATAGCATCATTAGCATCATTATTTATCGAGTTGCAGGATGGCTACTACCATCTAATATCCTGCCATTTGTCTTCCTGGGCGGAATTGGCATAGTTTATGGCTTGTTCAGAACAGTAAGGGGAAATTCAGTAACAAAACAGTATGTCAAAGCCGCACTAAAAAAAAGCGGGAATGGGGCAATCGCAGGCAGTGCTATAACTTTAGTGGTGATGATAATTGCTCAAGAAATTCTAGGTGGCGGATATTGGACTGTGGAATTCTTTATTATTACAATCCCTGGGCCATTGTTTTTTAGCATCTCAGCAGGTGGCATTAGCGGGCTGATTCTTGGAAATAAATGGAAAAATAATAAGGCAGCATTTGTCGGAGGCGCCATTGCTGGAGTAATCCCCTCTTTCTTGTATATACTTTTCTTCGTTCTTAGCCTTTCTGGATGTTGCTGAAACTATCATCACTGCCAATCCTCAAGTAGTAGATTAGGCAAAGCCTTCAACGTTCTCACCGGACTACAGGTTAACCAGCTCATGAACGATAACATGGCTGTGGTTATTGCATGTATGATAGTCGGGCAACCTCACAATGCAAAATACATCATCATTATTCCGATCCACTCATACGCGATAAGCCAAGCATTATGACATGGATGGTAGACGACACGATAGTCTGCTCCCCAGGTGTCCAGGCGGTATCCTACGGGATTACCAGCACCAAGAGGAAAGAATATTTAATTGTTCACTCCCTGTGTTCGCTTTAGCAGCTTGATACCCCCGCCCAAAACTAGATAATTTCCAGATGCGTAATGCTTGGTAATTGATTCACATCCTCCTTCCGCTTGCTGAACCTTACCCGATTTTACATCAAAAATCCATCGTCACGGCCTTCCACATTCAAGGTTGGTGCGTGACGATGGATTTTCTAAATGTTTACGGCGTGTAATCGGCCGGGGGAGGCGTGAAAAACCTTTCCGTTCCAATGGGTCTGATGTAGTTGGACATGGGAGGCGTCTGGAGCCCGTTCACTACATTGGAGGGATGGCGCTCAATCCAATCTGACCCCACAAGGCTCAGTTGTGGTGCAATCGCTCGCTGGTACTGCGAGTTGATGTAATGTGTGTGTAAGAGGTGGGTTTGATTTCCAGCAACCACATTGTTCCCTTCGGCTGAAGACGATGCATTAATGCGAGGGACATAGTTCACTCCCAGAAATATCAATACTGCAGCCAGCAGCCCAAAAGCAATCCCGAACTTGAGTAAAGATTTATTAGACATGTTTTCTCCATTATTCTAAGGTTTTTATTGAGTAGTTTTTCCCTCTAAATAACCTGTCACATTATGACTATTTGGATAGTATATATCATATACATGAATAGTAAGATGAGAGTTATATGAAAGAATGCTTGAGATTTTTTTGACCTGCATCTCTTATTCGGAGGAAAAGCGTCTATATGTTCAAAGCAGGGATTTCTATATATTTTGGGGAATGACATCAGAAACAGGCAATCGTCTCTTAGAATAGACAATAAATGTAAGAAGTCGCCAACTCATAGTCTATTATTATCCACAGGGATTCCTATCCTGTGAGCTTTTGCAATATCATCCGTGGTCTGTGCTAGATATCGACGCAATACTTGCCTGTCAGCATGTCTATAATAACCCAAGGTCTACAAGGTGACGCGATTATACCGCCAGAACCTGGCCTCCTGAATATCTCAATACCTTGGCAATTACTATCTTCTAGGTTGTTTACCCCAGAATTTTATGCCTGTGGCATTTCGGTTCCAAGATATGTAATACTATCAAAATAATTGAACCAATTCAAATCATAAAGAGCCATTGCATGTTTCTGAACAGCTTCAATATCTGGATATTTCTCTACACCCCAGCCAAGCCATTTCTCATTAGCCCAAAATGACATACAGACTACAATACGCTCAGCGCCTACCTGTTTTAGTGCTGCTGCACCCTGCTCATCGAGTTTATTCCGCTCTTCGGTGGTCAATTTATACCAAGGCTCTTTCCATTTCACAAAAAAGACTACATAAATCGGTTGTGCCATTGTAAACCTCCTTATTTGAAACAAGTATCGTATGGAATAATGCAAACAAAAAAACCCTCCACTCAGGTATGTGGAGGGCTCTCCTGTTTGATTCACGAGCAGTATATTTCTGTTGCTTCTATGATACCTCACTGTTATGCAAGTGTGAAACCTGTATCTATAGAATACATGACATATGAAGAGAAGTCAAGCAAATCTATAACTAGTTTCATGGTAAGGACAAGAAAGCAAATTTCAGTTCAAAATCTAGCATTATCCACAGGACTTCCAATCCTGTGTGCTTGAGCAATATCCTCTATAGTTTGAGCTAAATACCTTCGCGACATTTGAAGGTCAGCATGCCTCATCAGCTTTTGCATGCGGACCACATCCGAGCGTAACATACTTATAGCTGAAGCACGTCGGAAATAATGTAGGTGGTTATAATTTGAAAATAAATAGGAGGTGTGTTTTAGGGAAATACATATTTCTATATAATGGACAAAATTATTGGTGGGAATTACATGATGATTGATATGTATGTGTATTAATTAGTTGAT
>CAZXPK010000137.1:0-9176 GCA_964642565.1 uncultured Anaerolineaceae bacterium | reverse complement strand
TTGCGATTTAATAGCTTTATATATTCTGTCTTGTGTAATTGGGAGTTCGTATTAAAATCAATCTACATATATTTAAAGGAGGCATCTCATGAATATTCCCAGCAACTTGAAATACACCGAAAGCAATGAATGGATCAATCTGGATGGAAAAACTGGAACGATTGGAATTTCAGATTACGCTCAAGACCAGCTATCTGATATTGTATTTGCAGAGATTATTGTTAATGAAGGGGATATATTGAAGAAAGGTGATTCCATTGCTACGATTGAATCTGTTAAAGCTGCAGCAGATGTGTATACTCCAGTAAGTGGCAAGGTAGTTAAGGTTAACGAAGAGCTGGGAGGGGCTCCTGAAGTGATCAATACTGATCCTTATGGGGCTGCCTGGATTATAAAAATCGAGCTGAGCAACCTGGGTGAAACTGAAGCATTGATGGATGCATCAGCTTACGATAAATTCGTTCAGGAACAACAATAGGAGCGGTTATGTTTATTCCCCATACAGATGCAGACAGAGCAGCCATGTTGCATACCGTCGGCATTGATAAGCTGGATGATCTATTTAAAGATGTTCCAGCCAAATATCGTTTCCCAACCTTGAACTTGCCACTTGCGCTGAGCGAAATGGAAGTCTCTCGTGAGCTGCAGGATATCTCACTGGCAAATGAGAGTGTGCACGACCTGATATGTTTTTTAGGCGCAGGGGTTTACAACCATTACGTTCCAGCAGCAGTGGATGCAATAATACGGCGAGGGGAATTTCTCACTGCGTATACTCCCTACCAACCAGAGCTATCACAGGGAACACTCCAGGCTATATTCGAATATCAAAGCAATGTGGCAGCCCTCACAGGGATGGAAGTATGTAATGCGTCCCATTATGATGGTGCTACTGCCGTAGCAGAAGCAGTGAACATGGCTTATGCCAATTTTCGGGGGAAGCGTACCAAAATCATCCTATCCCCCGCTGTACACCCGCAGTACCGCCAAACCGTACGTACCTATGCTGAAGGTTCTCCAGTGGTGTTGGTCGGGGATGACCCTCAGAGTTACTTGAAAGCCGATCCTGATATTCTAATCCCACTTATTGATGGTGATACTGCGTTGGTCGTCGTCCAATATCCGGACTTCTTCGGTCAGATCTATGACTATACGAAGTTAGCCGAAGCTACTCATGCGATGGGTGCTTTGTTGTCAGTATCAGTTAACCCCATCGCTCTGGGATTACTCAAAGCCCCCGGCTACATGAATGCTGATATTGTCACTGGAGAAGGGCAACCTCTTGGAATCCCCCTTTCATTTGGCGGTCCATATCTTGGCTTGTTTGCCACTCGTAAGGAATATGTACGCAAGATGGCTGGGCGCTTGACCGGCGAAACGGTCGATAATCGTGGCCAGAGGGCTTATGTCCTCACCCTCACCGCCCGTGAGCAGCATATTCGACGCGAAAAAGCCACTTCGAATATATGTACCAACCAGGGATTGATGGCTCTCGCCTCAACAGTATATATGAGCCTCTTGGGGAAAAACGGTCTCCGTCAGGTGGCTGAACTATGTTTTCATAAAGCTCATTATGCTGCACAAGCAATAATAAATCTATCAGGGTATTCACTCTGGTCTTCAGCTCCATTCTTCAATGAATTTGTAATCCAAACCCCTACCCCGGTCTCTGAGATTAATGATCTATTACTGGACCACGATATCCTGGGCGGGTATGATCTCAGTCAGGATTACTCTGAACTTTCTAGGCATATGCTCATCGCTGTGACGGAGATGAATACCCGTGAGGAGATTGATCGATTGGTTGAGGTTTTATCGGAGGTGTCAAATGGGTGAGCCACAATTATGCGATATTTCGGCTAGCGGCCGCCAGGGAATCAACTTTCCTCAACCAGATGTACCCCTCGCTCCCCTACCGGAAAGCTTTATCCGTGAAGACCTGCCAATGCCTGAGTTATCCGAACTGGATGTGATCCGTCACTATACTCGTCTTTCACAACTTAATTACAGCATCGACACCGTATATTATCCGTTGGGTTCTTGTACCATGAAGTACAACCCAAAGATCAACGAAGAAACCGCGCGTTACCCGGGCTTTGCTTTCACGCATCCACTACAACCCATCGAAACCGTCCAGGGGAACCTGGCATTGATGTATACACTCCAGGAGTGGCTAAAAGAGATCGGTGGATTTGCGGGGATGACCCTCCAACCTGCTGCAGGTGCTCATGGTGAGCTAACCGGTGTGCTGATCATCCGCGCTTATCATCGCTCGCGTGCAGATATCAAGCGCGATAAAATCCTCATCCCCGACTCAGCCCATGGGACCAACCCTGCCACTTCCGCAATGAGCGGTTTGCGGGTGGTGGAGCTTAAATCTGATTCACGTGGAAACGTGGACCTGGAGGCTCTCCGCCAGGAATGTGATGACACTCTGGCAGGCTTGATGCTGACCAATCCAAATACCTTGGGGCTTTTCGATGAGCACGTGGAAGAAGTCATCAGCATGGTTCATTCAGCTGGTGGATTGGTTTATGGAGATGGGGCTAACTTTAATGCCCTGCTCGGGATTATTCGCCCCGGAGACGTAGGTTTCGATGTGATGCATTTTAACCTGCATAAAACCTTCTCCACACCGCATGGGGGAGGTGGCCCAGGCTCTGGTCCTGTTGGTGTGGCTGTGCATCTGGTCGATTTCCTGCCTGCACCCGTGATTGGGATCATCGAAGAGGGTGACCAAGAAATGCCGCCGCTTTACGGTTTTATCACCCCATCTAAGTCCATCGGAAGAATGAAGTCCTTCCATGGTCATTTTGGTATGCTTGTAAGGGCATACACATATATCAGCATGCAAGGCGGATCAGGTTTGCGCGAAATCGCAGAGCATGCTGTTTTAAACGCCAATTACCTCCTGGCTCTTATCAAAGGAACTTACCACCTGCCTTATGACCGGTTATGCATGCATGAATTCGTGGTTGAAGGGCAATGGCCAGATGCGCCCGAGATCCATGCCCTGGATATCGCCAAGCGCCTGATGGATTATAAATTCCACCCACCCACCAACTACTTCCCGCTCATCGTCCATGAAGCCTTGATGATCGAGCCTACCGAGTCTGAAAGTAAGGAAACGTTGGATGCTTTCGCTGAGGCTTTGATCAAAATCGCCGACGAAGCTCATCATGAACCAGTTCTACTTATAGAAGCTCCCCATATCACTCCAGTGGGCAGGTTGGATGAAGTAAAAGCCGCCAAAGAGTTAGTGCTCTGCTGTGGTGTTGCCACATTAAAATAATCAAGTGAATTAACAATAGCCCAGTTTCTAATAGAAGCTGGGCTTATTTCTCCTTTAGTCTTGTTATAGATTAATGAATTGAAAATAATCATCATCAAACCTTGCAATCTTGTAACCAATCGTAGATTGACTTAATGTTACAATAGCCATCCGATATCCTGATCGCGTTCCAGTTTATGGATAATGCTGACGTCTCAAAATTCGAATTTGTGACCCCTCGCTCAACTGTTGAAATCCACTTACCAGATGGGCGGGTTATTCGTGGTAAGCGGGGGGCACCCATAGGTAAATTCCTTTACTTGCTCGAAACACCTAATTCCCCTCCTTTGGTTGGGGCTATTGTTAATGGTGAGCTGCGCGAGCTAACCTTCCCCGTGCATATTGATGCTAAGGTAACCCCAATTTCCATGGAAGATCCGGATGGGATGTTAATCTATCGCCGTTCGCTGACCTTCCTGCTTGAAGCTGCTTTCGAAGAAAAATACCCCGACGCCACCCTTACCATTGACCATTCTGTCTCCTCAGGTGGGTATTATTGCGAAGTCACGGATCATGATCCGCTCACCGATGAAGAGCTGCTAGACCTGACAGCACACATGCGATCTATTGTTGATGAAAACTTGCCCTTCTCTAAACGTGAAGTTCCTCTGGTTGAGGCGGTTGCATATTTTGAAGCCAAAGGTTATACAGATAAAGTACGCTTGTTAGCTCATCGTCAAAAAGATTATTTGACCCTCTACCGTTTGGGAGACCACCAGGATTACCACCATGGTTATATGGTACCTTCCACAGGTTATTTGCAATGGTTTAACCTGATCGCGACCAATGGCGGTTTTACCATCAATTTCCCTCGCCGAAATCTCCCCACTCAATTACAACCCATGCCAAGTTACCCGAAGCTGTTGGCAACTTTTCGACGCTATGGTCAATGGTTGGATCGGCTTGGGATTGCCAGCGTAGGTGCTTTGGATGATGCCATCCTTGCTGGTCGTATCCATGAGATCATCCTGGTTTCCGAAGCTCTCCACGAAGAGCATGTGGCGGATATTGCTAAACAAATCACAGCGCGCAGCAACCAATCCGATCCCAGCAAGACTGTGCGCATCATCCTTATTGCTGGACCTTCTTCTAGTGGAAAAACGACATTATCCAAACGGCTGACCATTCAGTTACTCTCACAGGGCATATCACCTTATCCATTGGAAATGGACAACTACTTCGTGGACCGTGCGCAAACTCCCAAAGATGAGGATGGTCAGCCGGATTTTGAAGCCTTACAGGCAGTGGATACGCATCGTCTTGCCCAGGATTTACGCCACCTCGTGGCAGGAGAGGCCGTCCGCATGCCCCACTATAATTTCAAAACCGGTCAACATGAACCTGGTGATGTAATTCAGCTTCAACCCGGGCAGCTGGTCATCCTTGAAGGTATTCATGGATTAAACCCGGACTTACTTCCTGATTTTCCAATCGAACAAACCTTTCGCATCTATGCCTCCGCCCTCACCCAGCTCAACCTTGACCGGCACAATCGCATCTCCACAACTGATACTCGCCTGGTGCGACGTATTGTCAGGGACGCCCGGGAGCGGGGATACACAGCCCGCGAGACGATCCAACGTTGGGAATCAGTCCAGCTTGGTGAAAAACGTAATATTTTCCCCTATCAGGAAAATGCAGATATTATGTTTAACTCCGCCCTGGCGTATGAGCTGTCTGCATTAAAGCCTTACGCTGAACCTTTATTACGCCAGGTACCCTTTGGTTCGCGTGAATATATTGAAGCCAAGCGCATGTTAGCCCTGTTGGAATGGTTCCAGCCTGTTTCATCAGACCTCATCCCAGATAACTCGATTCTACGTGAATTCATCGGAGGCTCCATTCTAAAAGAATTCAAGTTGTGGAATCCTACCAGCTAAATTTCCAAGTAGGATAAGATCAATCGAATCTACCGAAAAATTCATGCGTACCATCCACGTACGCAATGAACAACAATTGGGCACATTAGGTCGTGTTCTGGTAGCCGTTGCGGACGCAGGGGAAGATGTGGGTGAAGTCCGCATGATCCAGGAGATCTCCCGCTATATCCTACGGGATATCTCCATTTACACACAAGACGAAGCTCACATGGATCGCGTCCTACATGCGATGGAAGAAAACCCTGGCACGCGCATCCTGGCCATCCGCGATGAAGTGTTGGAGCTGCACCAGAAAGGCAAGATTGCCATCCGTAGCCGGTACTTGGTGGATAATCTATCCATCTTACGGCGGGTATACACTCCTGGAGTGGCAGAAGTCTGTCTTAGAATAGCCAAAGACCCATCACTGGCTCGCCAATATACCGCTATCAGCCATCTGGTGGCGATTGTTACCGACGGTACCGCGGTCTTGGGACTGGGGGATATCGGTTCTGTTGCCGGAATGCCGGTGATGGAAGGCAAAGCCATGTTGATGGAGACCCTGGCCGGTTTATCTGGTGTCCCCATTCTGCTCAATACCAAAGAACCCAATCAAATCATTCAGACCGGATCTACCATAGCTCCCACGTTTTCAGCCATCCAACTTGAGGATATCTCCGCCCCGCGTTGCTTTGAGATCGAAGAAAGTCTGCAGAGAAGATTGGATATTCCTGTGACGCACGATGACCAACATGGGACTGCAGTTGTGACCACCGCTGCCCTGACCAATGCCAGCCAGATCACAGGTATCCAGTTGGAAAAATCGAGTATTGGTCAAATCGGATTGGGTGCTGCAGGTAATGCTATTGGCTGGATGTTAATGAAACTCACTGGTAATCCGGTATGGGGTGCTGACCTCTCAGAGGCTGCCCTCTCATATTTTGAACAAGTGGGTGGCAAACGATCAACTCTGAAAGAAATTATGCAGGAATGCGATGTGGTCGTTGCGACTACTGAAGCTGCAGGTCTCATAAAGCCGGAGATGGTGCGTAAAGGTCAGATTATACTGGCGCTATCAAACCCCAACCCAGAAATCGACCCAGATCTGGCAATTAAAGCTGGCGCAGCTTTCGCCGCTGATGGAAAATCGGTAAATAATGTGCTTGACTTCCCTGGCATATTACGTGGAGCTGTGGATTCTTACGCCACCCGGATCAGCCACGAGATGTACCTGGCAGCTGCAACGGCCATCGCTGACCAAACACCCCCTGATGAGCTTGTCCCCAATCCATTAGATAAAAACGTTCATCGAGCTGTAGCTCGAGCCGTGGCGCAAAAAAAGCCATACAGCAAGGGTTAGCCCGTGCTGAATTTGTACCTTATGTAGAGGAATGACATTTTATTATATATAATGTATTTTTAATAGCATCAGTAAATTTATGAAGGAGAATTCATATCTGAAAATCGATGCTCGATTCATTCTGATGTCCTTGAGCTCTTAAATCCATCTTCAAGTTCAACTACACAATAACCATTCTGATCTGATAAAGTAATTACCTGCCCCAATTTCAGGACTGATAAACCAACCATTTGATCTATGCATCTATTCCTCCTCCTAATATATAATGCTTTGGGGAAGGGACAATGAGTAGAATATGAAGAGGAAAATATTATCGTTAATCGTACTCTTTTCCATGCTGATGGGCTTGGTCTCGAGTGCAGCCGCAACGCCTTTATCAGCATCCACCCCCCAGCAACAAACCGGGCAGTCGTACTTGCAACGCATGGTTACCAAAGTATATTTCACCTCGCGGGAAGATCTAAATACCCTGGCTTCTCATTATGACATCCTGGATGTGAATCAGGAACAAAGTTTTGCATTTATACTGCTATCGAATGATGAGTATAAGTCTCTACAGAGAGCAGGTTACACTCTGGAAGTCGACGAAGCCAAAACCAACCTGCTGACTCAACCTCGGATTGTAGTGCCAGGACAAGGACCAGGTTCCATTCCTGGTTATCCCTGTTATCGCACGGTCGTAGAAACCTACACCGACATGCGGGGTATCGAAACTACGCATCCTGACTTGGCTCAGATGTTTAACATCGGTGATAGCTGGACCCGCATCTACTCTGGATTTCCCAATGGCTATGACCTGCTGGCATTACGCTTGTCTAATGAAAATTTCGGCAATATGAATGACAAACCTACTTTTTTCCTAATGGCTGAGATCCACGCTCGCGAATATGTCACGGCAGAGACTGCGATGCGCTATGCGGAATTGCTAGTAAATAGTTACGGCGTTGATCCAGATATCACCTGGTTGTTGGATTATTTCAAGGTGTACATCGTCACCATGACCAACCCCGATGGGCGAAAGGAAGCTGAGTCTGGTCAAATGTGGCGGAAGAATGTAGATAATAATGATGGTTGCAATGATCCAAATAATTGGGGAACCGATCTCGACCGCAATCACTCATTCAAATGGAATCATGGAGGATCAGATTCATATCCATGTTCCGAGGTATACATGGGTCCATCAGCGGGTTCTGAACCTGGAGTTCAAGCCATTGAATCATTTGTTAGAGGGTTATTTCCTGATCAGCGCGGTCCTGCTGACACCGACCCAGCTCCAGCAGATACTACAGGGGTATTCATTACACTGCATAGTGCAGCCGGGCTCGTGTTATGGCCTTGGGGTTGGATGTCTTCCCCAGCACCCAATAGCATCCAATTGCGTACATTGGGTCGTCACCTGGCTTATTTTAATGGATACACTCCAGAGCAAAGTTACCAGCTTTATCAAACCAGTGGAACTTCGGATGAATTTGCTTACGGAGAGCTTGGAGTTGCCGGTTATACAATTGAAATGGGAACTGATTTCTTTCAGGATTGTGGATCTTTTGAAAGCACTGTCTATCCCGATAATCGTGACCTACTGCTGTATGCTTTCAAGACAGCCCGTCGCCCGTACATGAATCCTGCCGGACCTGATTCGCTGAGTGTGAGTGTCACACCTGCTGTAACCACCCCAGGTGAACAGGTTCAATTAATCGCAATCGCCAATGACACCCGTTATCTAGGTGGTGAACCTAATCAAAACGTCACAGAAGTACGTTATAGCATTGATGCTCCCTCCTGGATTATCGATACAGTCACCTATCCAATGTCTGCCAGTGATGGAAACTTCGATAGCTCTTTTGAGAACATTGTGGCGACAATCGACACGACCGGTCTTTCTACCGGTAAACATATGTTATTTATCGAAAGCAGGGATGCGGATAATAACTGGGGCGTGCTAGGCTCGACTTTCCTGTACATAGGTGAGCCAGGAAGCATCAAGATATTCTTGCCATTTACAACCAAATAGGTTCTGTGGAAGCTGCAAATTTCAGGTACAATTTGCAACGTTCAATGTATCATTTGATCTGCATCGGAGGTGTCCATGACCAAAGCAGCCTTACGCGAACAACGCCGTGCCCAACGGATCGCTAAACGTAACCGTCAACGAACGATTATAGGAATAATCGCTTTACTTGTGATAGCCCTTATTGCTTTCCTGGTATATCGCGACTATACAACCAAAAGTCAGCCTTACCCTATCGGTAAGTTGGATTCGACCTCTCCAACCCCGTCTGCAAGCGCTATCACTACTGCTTCTGGTCTCATCTATGAAGATCTACAAGTTGGAGATGGCGCAACTGCTAAATCTGGAGATACAATTACGGTTAATTATACCGGCTGGTTAACCGATGGTACCAAGTTCGACTCTTCCATCGATCGCGGTCAAACCTTCGACTTTACCATCGGCGCTGGTAATGTTATCGCAGGCTGGGACGAAGGCGTGGTCGGAATGAAGGTAAATGGGACCCGTTTACTGGAAATCCCACCATCTCTTGGGTATGGCTCCACAGCTAACGCTTCTATCCCGGCAAATTCCACCCTGATATTCGAAGTTCAACTCGTTGCCATCAAGTAATAATAA
>CAZXPK010000136.1:0-9329 GCA_964642565.1 uncultured Anaerolineaceae bacterium | reverse complement strand
CACGAATGATGAAAGGCAAAGAGCAATTATACTTATATTCGTGTTGTTTTATCATAGATAAAACCTTAGCCACTATAAGATTTATCAGGTTATTATTGGAGAATTATTTATGAAATCATTGGTGATAGATTCAACCGGGAATGACCTAAGTTATCGGATCATTGGCGCTGCAATGCAAGTACATAATCAGATGGGTATGGGTTATAAGGAAGAAGTGTATGAATCGGCACTTGAGGCTGAATTAAACCAAAGAGGAATAGCAGTAACTAGGCAATACCCTGTCCCCGTGGAATATGAACAACAACAAGTCGCACTTTTCTATCTAGATTTGTTTGTAGAAGGTCAGGTGGTGGTAGAGGTAAAAGCTTTCAGTCACCAGTTGACCGATGATGAGCGCGCACAGGTGATCAACTATCTGAAAGCGACTGGCTCAACGATTGGCTTGTTATTTAACTTCGGAAGACGTAAATTAGAGTATAAGTGAATATTTCCTGGACAAGCTGGAAACAAGCCAATTCAGCGCACTGGGCGGGATAATATCTTGCGAGAATGAAGGGTGGTTTAAGTATATAATCACACACGACAAGGACACATATACACGAATTTAGGGCGTCGATGAGGGGTTATGCGTGTATTCGTGAGGATTAATTCGTGGATAGTTACGGAAAATTTCCGCCCATAGTTTAGATACGAATCCACGAAACAAGGCAATCCGTGGGTGAACTTTAGTGTTTTCGATAGTTGTGCACGTCTGTGGTTCCCGTTATTTTCATCTGTTATACTTATCGGCATGACCACTAAAGCCATCATCTTCGATCTCGGCGGGGTGTTGTTGCGCACTACCGATTTTGCACCGCGAGAACGGCTGGCTGCCAGGCTGGGAATGAATCGGTACGAACTGGAGGAGTTCATCTTTGGGGGTGAGTCAGGTGAGCGCGCCCAAAGGGGAGAGATATCCGTCCATGAGCATTGGGAGAACTTACGCCGCCAGATCAATTACTCGCCTGCGGAATTTAAAGCTTTGTTGGATGAGTTCTTCGCTGCAGATGAGCTAGATAATCCTCTGATCGAGTACGTACGCAAGCTGCACCAGTCTTATAAGACCGCGCTGCTCAGCAATGCCTGGGATGACTTACGTCAGATCATCGCAGAGGATTGGCACTTCGAGGATGCGTTTGATACCATGATCATCTCAGCAGAGGTGCGCTTAACCAAGCCGGACCCACGCATATTCCAATTAGCTTTAGCACGCTTAGGAGTGGAAGCCGATCAAGCCATCTTCGTGGATGATATGAAGCGCAACGTTGAGGGTGCGAAAGCTGTCGGGTTGCAGGCGATCCAATTTCAAACCCCCCAGCAGATGCGATTCGACCTGGAACAGCTTTTAAATGGCCATTGAGGCGAACCTAAAGTGACGATCGGTGCAGTCATTTTCGATTTTGGGGGTGTGCTGGTGCGCATGGTTGATGATCGGCCGCGCCTCAGGCTGGCTGAACAATTAGGAATACCGTTACCTAAGCTGGACCACCTGGTGTTCTTCAGTGATTCCGCAGCCAAGGCGTCCAGGGGAGAGATCAGCGTTAGGATGCATTGGGAAGCAGTGCGGAAGGCACTGGGCATCCGACCCGAAGATATGCCAGGTTTTCTGGAACAATATTGGTCAGCAGATGAAGTGAATTGGCAATTGCTGGACTATATTCGTGACCTGCACCCGCGCTACAAGGTGGGTTTACTCAGTAATGCGTGGGATGATTTGCGCCAAACCTTGCAGGCGCGCTGGGACATCGATGGTTTGTTCGACGAGATGATCATTTCAGCCGAGGTGAAACTGGTTAAACCCGACCCGCGCGTCTTCCATCTGGCAGTAGTCCGACTGGGTGTGCAGCCTGAAGAAGCAGTCTTTATTGATGATATCGCTGAAAACGTAGAAGCAGCCCGCAAGGAAAGATTGAAAGCCATCCAGTATCAAGAAACGCAAAAAACCCTGGATGAGCTAAACCAATATTTAAACGAGGGGTGATGAGGCAGCATGTAGATGGTGATCCTCTCCCACTATCAAGCGAAGGAAGTTTTGGTTGCCCAACGCAATGGGATGGGTTCAGTAAATATATCCCTGGACCTGGGTTTGAGCACCACCCAACTGCTCCTGCATCCTAAAGGGTTACAGCTCCCAGATGGTAAACTCTTAATCTGGTCAGTTGTTGAGGAGATCGTAAAATCTACTTCTGGCTGTTATGTGATCGAAGATGGGTCATCGCGTGCCATCCAATACTATTCCGAGCTGACCGATCGGGTTTACAGTCTGTACCCAACCTTGGGTGCACCCACCATGCTTGTATCCGGCATCCCGATGCACCGCATCAAGGATACCGACCCTCACCAGGATACTTTGGAGAAGATACGTACCATCAAGCCAGTAGTTGGGCAGGTTTTGGATACTGCCACGGGTTTGGGATATACGGCCATCGAGGCTGCCAGGACGGCAGAACACGTTACTACGATTGAGCTAGACCCGACGGCGTTGAAGGTGTGCCGGCATAACCCGTGGTCGCAGGAGCTGTTTAATAACCCGAAGATCACTCAGGTGATTGGGGATAGTTTTGATGTGGTTGCAGAGATGGAAGCCGGGCGATTCACACGCGTCATTCATGACCCACCTACCTTCAGCCTGGCGGGAGATCTCTATTCCGGGGAATTTTATCGAGAATTATATCGAGTAATGCGTAACCGAAGCTTACTTTTCCATTACATTGGTGACCCTGAAAGCAAATCGGGGCGTAGTATTACTGTGGGGGTGATGCGTCGCCTGGAACAGGCAGGCTTCAGACAGGTGAAACGTGCGCCCCGAGCGTTTGGTGTAGTAGCGGTGAAGTAGCTCTTAGGTATAATGAAGAGGAGATTACTAGAAGCAAAGGACCTATTGGTAATGCCCAGGATGAAAAGCGGATGTAAAGGGAAGATTGCTTCGGGCAAAGATTACCCTTGCAATGACAAATTAACGAGAGGAATGCTTAATGGAACTTACCTCACTCAACATCCATCAAGCCGCCAACCTGTTGAAACACAAACAAATCTCCCCAGTCGAGCTGACCCGGGCACATTTGGAGCGTATCGGACAGCTTGACCAGCGCCTGAACACTTTCATCACCATTACCCCAGAGCTTGCCCTCCAGCAGGCGTGGCAGGCAGAGAAGGAGATCCAACATGGGGGCTATAAGGGGGCTTTGCACGGAATTCCACTGGCGCTGAAGGACCTTTATGAAACCCAGGGAATACGCACAACGGCAGGCTCGACCTTTTTTGCGGATTACATCCCCGAAGCAGATGCAGCCGTGGTCCAGAGGTTGAAAGAGGCCGGCGCAGTGCTGCTAGGCAAGCTTAATATGCATGAGATTGCCCTGGGCGTGACTAACGAGAATCCGCATTACGGTGATTGCTGCAACCCATGGGATCTGACCCGTATAACCGGAGGCTCTTCGGGTGGAAATGCCGCCGCCCTGGCAGCCGGTTTATGTATGGGAGCATTAGGCAGCGATACCGGCGGCTCAATCCGCATCCCTTCCGCCTTATGTGGAGTGGTGGGTCTTAAGCCAACCTATGGGCGGGTGAGTTTGCGGGGGGTCATCCCGTTAAGCTGGAACCTGGACCATGCTGGTCCGATGGCGCGCAGCGTGCAGGATGTTGCCATCCTGCTGCAATCCATCGCGGGATACGATCCACAAGACGCCTGGTCGGTGGACATGCCAGTGGAGGATTACCTCACCATACCTAAACAGGACCTGCGCGGTTGGCGGATTGCCCAGGCGATAGATAGCTATTTTACAGACGTAGAGGTTGTGGAGGGAGAAGTGCAGAGTGCGATAAAACAGGCAGCTCAAGTATTTGAAAGCCTGGGGGCGCAAGTGGAGCAGGTGCCCTTCCCAAACGCGCGTGAAGCCGCCATGGCAAATGGATTGATGACCCCCAGCGATGCAGCTGCCTTTCACCACCAACGATTGGCTGAAAACCCACAGGGTTTTGGGCAGGACGTACTCAAGCGTTTGCAAACCGGAGCAGCTCATTCCTCCACGGAATATTCCCTGGCGCGGCGGATGCAGACCATCCTGCGCTGCCAATTCAAGGAATTCTTCGATGAATTTGATCTGCTGCTTACCCCTACCACACCGGTCACGGCACCCTTGCGGAATCCAGCGGATGCGTTTGACCGACCCAGGCTGTTAACGCGCTTTACTGCGCCATTTAATCTGACTGGACTCCCCGCACTCTCAGTTCCGTGCGGCTGGTCTAGTGAAAAAATGCCCATCGGCTTGCAGATCGTAGGCAAGGCATGGGCAGAAGCGAAAGTGTTATTGGCTGGTAAGCTATATGAGCAAGCCAGAGGGTTTCATATTTCTGTTGCGTCACTCACCTAACTTACGCAAGGTAATTGATTGCTTGAGGCTGGTCTCGGCGAAGAAGTAGACCAGGAGAAGCGTGATGGCAGTCACATACAAATCATAGGGGCTGATGGCTGCGGTGGCAGAACCAAGCGAGAGGTTGAAAGTATATAAACCACCAAAATACATAGCGGTGTTGAGCAGGATGGCAAGTACACGCACTTCGGTGGGTCCCAGCTTGCTATACGAGATTTTAAATTCCCCCATCACATTCATACGCACGTACACCAGAACTGACATTGCAATGTAGGCAATGCAACACATGCTGGCAACCGAGAATTTGATATAAGGGCTTAATCCAAGACCCAGAATAATGATGATTTCAGTGAGGACATCCGAGACATGGTCGATATAAAAGCCATATTTGGGGCGTTCGATGTGACGATATCTGGCTAAAGTACCATCCAGACTATCGCCGAACCAATTGATGATGAAGCCAAGCGTAGACAGCCATAAGAAGGCAGGATGGAATCGACTGAGACCATATCCGAGGGTAATCACCAATGCTCCAATGATCCCGGTGACGGTCATCATATCCGGTGTTACCCAGGCCGGTAGATGCGCAGACAGCCACTGCAAGGCAGGGCGTTCCAAGGGTCCCAGTAGGATATCATTTACACGCTTGTGGTCTTTGATATTACCCATAATCATTCTCCGTTCATCTATCTTATTCAGGAACCTGATCCATGGCTTCCGGCCAAACAGGGAAGGTCATCGCCCACTGGCTGGGATCAAGACGAATAAAATCTTCAGCTACATGCAAGACTATCTCAGCATTGAGCATGATTTCGGTGTGTCTGTCTGGATGTGGCTGCATCTCGATCGGCTTAGAGAAAAGGAAGTGGTATCTTCCATCAGATTGTTTATGTATCGCGGCTACGATTATTGGTACATGCGATTTCAATGCTAAAAAGATATGATGGATGGGTAAAGCAGCTGGTCGACCGAAGAACTTTGGGCGGTAGAGGTAAGTATCTGCTGGGCGATCGATCCCAGTAATGATCATACCCCCGGCTTTAAGATGGTCGACTGCATGCTTGAGTGATCCGACGGAAGCCTGAACAATATTCAAACCTTTTTTCATGCGCATATCAAGCTGCTTTTGATATCCAGCGTTCAGCTCAGGCAAGGTTAATACAAGAGCTTTAATGCCTGCCAACCCCCCCGCTTGAAAGGCCATATCAAAATTGCTCATATGTACCCCGGCTACAACCAAACCTTTGTCAGAAAATTCAGGACGCTGAACCAGCTGGATTGCAGATGGATCAGGCTCGATGATGCGTAGGAATGCTGCAGGATTATCTACATTGTGATACAGGTCGAAGATCGAACAAGCAATGTCGCGAAAATTATCTCCCACCACCTTATTTAAGGCGCTTTCACCTAACCGCTCTCCATGTGCCACCCATTGATTACAGCGCGCAGCACGGACCATTTTCCAACTCTTACGAGCAGAAATACAATCCGCAGCAAATAATGCAATCCAGTGACCCAGCCTTTCCGGTGTGTATCTGCCGATTAAATAGGCAATTTGTAGACCAAACGGGCTGTTAATGATCGCGCGTGGATTGAGGTTCATGGTGGTTTCAGGTGACGAAGGCGATACAATTTTAACATGAACTGGTCAAAAATTGCTGCTACCATACTGAGTGCGATAATTATATCTGCCTATAATAAAGCAAGAGTCACAGTGTTAATGTGATGTTATACACTCGAAAAAATGGCTATTTATCGGTTACGATGAGAATATGCAAAATGTATAATGATTGGATAAACTAAGTCTAAATTCGAAGGGTCAGGGTGAGGATGGTACAACATGAGCGAACCCTCAGTGATCGAACAACCCAAGTCAGAAATGAAAACCACGCCCCAAAAAGGCCCGCGCGGTCAGGTGACGATTTTCGCAAACTGGTGCAAAGGTTGTAGTATTTGTGTAGCATTTTGTCCAACGGGTGTTTTGGCGTTGGACGATGATGACCACCCGGTGGTGGTTTATCCCGAAAAGTGTACCGCCTGCCATTGGTGCGATACTCACTGCCCAGATCTGGCAATCATAGTCAAGAAGGTTGAGATATAAGGAGGGCAGGTTGACAGTTAAATTAATGCAAGGAAACGAAGCGGTTGGATGGGGAGCTATTGCAGCGGGATGTAAATTCTTCGCAGGCTACCCCATTACACCTTCCACTGAAATTGCAGAAATGTTATCAAGAGAGCTGCCCAAGGTGGGTGGGAAGTTCATCCAGATGGAAGATGAGATAGCCAGTTTGGCTGCCTGTATCGGTGCCTCGGTAGGTGGCTTAAAATCACTGACGGCTACCTCGGGGCCGGGTTTTTCGCTGATGCAGGAGCATATCGGTTATGCCGCCATGACTGAAGTGCCGGTTGTCATCGTGGATGTGCAGCGTTTGGGACCCAGTACCGGGCAGCCGACGAGTGCCTCACAAGGGGATGTGATGCAGGCACGTTGGGGCACCCATGGTGACCATCCGATGATCGTGCTCTGCCCAGTGTCAGTCAGCCAATCCTTCGATTTGACCGTGAAGGCTTTTAATTATTCTGAGAAATACCGCACACCGGTCATCTTGTTAATGGATGAAGTGGTTGGGCATATGCGCGAGAAGATCGAGCTGCCCGAATTTGAATCCGTTGAGCGAGTGGAGCGAATTGCTACTGATGTGCCACCTGAATGGTACAAACCCTACGGTGATTCATTGAGCGATGTCCCTCCCATGGCAAATTTTGGAGAGGGCTATCGTTATCACATCACCGGTTTGTTCCATGATGTGCTTGGTTACCCAACCACCCGCCTGGATGAGATTGACCCGTGGATCCAGCGCGTGCATCGCAAGATCGAGCGAAATTTAAATGACATTACTTTGGTTGAAGAGGATTTATCCGAAAGTGATAAGACGGTGGTGGTCACATACGGCGCCTCAGCACGCAGCGCCCGACATGCGGTCAAGCTGGCACGACAGCGGCGGACCAAAGTGGGGATGGTCACCTTGCTGACGATATGGCCGTTTGCTGAAGCTGAGATCAGCCGGGTGGCGCGGATTGCGAAGCGGATTATCGTCCCGGAGATGAACCTGGGACAACTAGCCCTGGAAGTGGAACGGGTTGCAGGACGCAATAAAGTTGTAAGGGTTAATCGAGCCAATGGTGAGATGGTGACACCTCAGATGATCCTTGAAGCGATTGAAGACAGGTAATTATGCCAACACAAGCTGAACATACGGAATATATGTATTTACGTCCCACCAAGAAATTCCCTAATGTGTGGTGCGCGGGGTGTGGGATTGGCATCGTGATGGGTGCGTTGATCCGTGCCATTGATCGTATAGGTTTGGAAAAAGATGATGTAGCTTTGGTATCCGGGATTGGCTGCACCGGACGCATGCCAGTGTACATGGATTTCAACACCATTCATACCACACATGGTCGTGCCTTGGCATTTGCGACGGGATTAAAAATTGCCAAGCCTAAGATGAAGGTAATTACAATCATGGGGGATGGGGATGCAATGGCAATCGGAGGGAATCACTTCATCCACGCTGCTCGCCGAAATATCGGCATTGCAGCCATTGTGGTGAACAATGCCATTTATGGCATGACCGGTGGACAATACAGCCCAACCACACCTGTCGGTGCCAAGGCTGCCACCGCCCCATATGGAAACATCGAACCGCCCATGCCGATTTGCGAGGTGGCGAAAGCCGCCGGGGCGACATACGTCGCCCGGAGCACTGTCTACCACGCAATCGAGCTGGACCATTTTATCGAGCAAGCCATCCGTAAGAATGGTTTCAGCCTGGTTGAGGCAGTCGGTTACTGCCCCACGACCTACGGGCGGATGAACAAGCTTGGCACAACCGTGGATATGATGCGACTGCTTAAGGAAGATAGCATCTCAATGACCGCAGCTGAAAAGTTATCACCGGAAGAGCGGGAAAAGAAAATCGTGCGTGGGGTTATGCATGACGTTGAAAAGCCAGAATATACCCAGCTTTATGAACAGCTGATCCAAAGGGTGCAGCAAGCACAACCAGCAGACCCGGTGAAAACCTAAGGAGGTGACTTGTGGCAATCAAAAACCATGGTAATCGAATGGAAATCCGGATGGCAGGTGAAGGCGGGCAGGGAATGATCCTGGCTGGCATCATCCTGGCGGAAGCTGCAGCGATCTATGATAACAAGAATGCGATCCAAACTCAGAGCTATGGACCGGAAGCACGTGGTGGGGCAAGCAAGGCTGAAGTAGTCATCTCCCAGGGAGAGATTGACCATCCAGAGGTGATCATTGCAGATGTTTTGGTTGCGATGAGCCAGGAAGCATGTGACAAATATGCCGGCAACCTGAAAAAGGATGGTCTTTTGATCGTGGATCAGGAAAGGGTGGGGCGGGTGCCATCAAGCCGGGCAATCAAAGTGCCGATAACCCGCCTGGCACAGGAGAGTAGCGGGAAAAGCATCACGGCGAGTGTGGTTGCGCTGGGAGTGCTGGTGGGTTTGACGGGTGTGGTTTCAAGGCAGGCAATCACCCAGGCTGTGGCTGCGCGTGCGCCTAAAGGCACCGAAGAGATGAACAAGGCTGCATTATCGGCGGGTTTTGCAGCCGCCGAATTGGTCGGCAAGAAGCATCCTCATAAAACGTAAACAATTAAACGTAAACCGAAAATAAAAGCCTGTGATTCTCTAAGCCACAGGCTTTATTGTTATTACGGTGAACTTATACCTGATTTTTGGTGTATATAATTAGTTTCACACGTTACCGGGATGCAAATAATGAGTGGGAAAATGCCAACATTATTCAAAAAGAAATTCCAAAACGCGCATAATTGTAGGTGTACTCTTGCTGTGCCTTTCTACAGTCTTGGTGGGGTGCAAGAAGGACCC
>CAZXPK010000135.1:7764-9527 GCA_964642565.1 uncultured Anaerolineaceae bacterium | reverse complement strand
GCAACCTGCGGCTTGTGAGGGATATATTTTCTCTCTCTACAATAACAAAAAGCACAACCATGTTGGCATCCCAGGTACGGGTAAGCACTATACCGTGTCCAGAACCAATGATCTGCTCGTTTGCCCTTATTGAGAATGGTTTTCGGTTGGTAGCAGACAAACCGCGTTCGTTGACTCATCGTTCAACTGTCCGATATTCTAGGGTATCTTGATGAAGCGTCACAACGGCCAATCGCTCGCCAAACTTCTCCAGGTCTATGCGTGTGTATTTCCACGGCAACCCCTCAAACCTCAGCATGACACCCATAAAAAGCGGGTGTCTTTTCAAACGCAGCTCCAGGAAATCAGCAATTTGACCTGGGTCCGTCATTAGTTCGGCAAATGTAGAGAAATGCCTGTCCCCAATTTGCACATCTACCTTTGGGCATACCACCAGATTGCGGTACCAATCTGCTTTTACACCGCGTGCTGAGGCTACATAATATAATCCCGCCACTTGCTCAAATTGTAAGGGGGTTGAGCGTGGCTTACCAGACTTCCTCCCAATGGTCGTTAGCACCAATACCTTGCTGACTACCTTGCTCTTTGGTCCATACCTGGAGAGCATCCACCGGTTCAATCGGTTCATCACTAGCCAAAAAACGAGAGGAAACCGGGATGAAGTCTTCATTTTAAAAAATGTACGCATGATTACTCGCTCTCTCGCTGCGCTTTGAAGGCTTTCAGTGTCAGGTCCATCTGAGCTAAGCTTTACCCCCAACACGCATGCTGCTTGTCAGCCCGCTATAATTAATAACCATCATATTCCCACTGAACATTCCATTCAGCGGTGACTGTAGAAGCCAAACCATGATCGGGTTGTACCACATAAGCACACCTCCGAGAAGTAGGGCATTACCCTCGCCATAGCAAATTAATCATAGCATGGATTTATGGTTGATCAGCGTAATCTTACGCCAACACCGCTTCCAGGGTTACCCTTCGCTCCACAGAGGCAACATCCGCCTGCAGTGGGGTGCATTCCTCTAATTCCCGATCATGCACTTATAGGTTACACGTAGATGCCATATGGATCGCCTTACCGCGTTTTTTACAGAATTTGTAGCTGTAATATCCATATCCAATGGGCGTGGTTCGTGTTTGCGGGTTGTTATCGACACAAGCTCCACCTGGTGCTTCCAGGTCGCATCGATCGCATTCACCAGCACTTTGAATATATTTACGTCTGGGTAAAAGTGGTCAAAAAAAATAGGAGACAAAACCGTACGATTAGCCAAAGGGAAGTGAATCCACAATTATATGGATATGTTATGGCAAGTATATATGAGACAGTAAAGATAGGGTATCACCTGAACGATATGACAACCATCCGGAAAATTAAATGCCCCATTCATGAAATATCATCATTCAGCCAACGCTGTTTACAATAATCACCCTAACGCGCCCGTTGCTGCCACAGTTGTCGAATCTTCTTGCTGTAATAGAACCAGGGACCAATCCAGCAAGATAATTAAGGGCAATTCAGCCAGATTCCACACTTCAAGCGCGATGTGCATTTGTGCTTGTTGTTTGAATAAGTTGGAAATTTTCTTCTCATCTAAGCCAAATCGACAGGTGACTAATTCAATCCCATTATAATTACTAATGGTATAGCTGGTTTCCCAAAAATTCGCCACCTTCCAAAGATAAACCTCTCCACTAGAAAATTAGAGCTGGCTTTCTGTTCCTGTCCAATTAGTGTGGCAATTCACTAGATCTATTTT
>CAZXPK010000135.1:0-7664 GCA_964642565.1 uncultured Anaerolineaceae bacterium | reverse complement strand
GCACTTACCAGGGCGGATATTGTGGTCGAAACAATGAACCAATTAACCGATGATCAGGTTACTTCCCTATTTTGATCGTGAATCGGATATTCTCAATCTCCAAAACAGATCCCCATATCACGTGCCGTCAGCATAATATCTGAATTTAACGGTACGGTTTTCATGCGTTTGGTGGCAGCTTCCAGCGGGACATATTTTACCGTCGGTGGGTCGAGGGCTACCATGATGCCGCGCTGACCTTCTGCGATCGCCCGCACAGCTGCTGCACCAAACCGTTGAGCGATCAGGCGGTCGAACCGGGTTGGAGAACCACCTCGCAACAAGTGCCCCAATACCACCAGGCGGGTTTCCTTGCCAGTAAGTTCCTGTAATTCCTCCGCCACTTTTTCACCACACCCACCCAACCGTTCAGCCCGGCCTGCTTCCCGACTGATTATCGAAATATTTCCTCCCTTCGGTTTTGCTCCCTCAGCTACAACGACGATGGAAAACAGGCTTCCCCGCTCTTCGCGGTCACGGATCTTCTCAGCAACCTTCGTCAAGTCATATGAGATTTCCGGGATTAGAATCACGTCTGCTGATCCCGCCAGACCACTTTCCAGTGCGATCCAGCCAGCATAACGCCCCATAACTTCCATTACAATCACACGGTTGTGGGATGCCGCTGTGGTATGTAACCGGTCAAGGCATTCCACTGTGAAAGAACATGCTGTGTCAAAACCAAATGTGATTACCGTCTTTTCCAGATCATTGTCGATTGTCTTGGGTACTCCCACCACCCACAGACCTTTCTTTGCCAGCTCGTTGGCAATCGCCATCGAGCCGTCCCCGCCCACTGAGATGAGTGCATCGATCTGGTGCAGCTTAAAGGCGCGCAGCAGCTCATCCGAGCGGTCGATTTCGATCACCGTATTATCCGGTCCTTGGATTGGATATTTGAGTGGGTTGCCGCGGTTAGTGGTACCGATGATTGTTCCCCCAAGATGAGTAATGCCTCGCACTTTATCGCGTGTCAGGCGGATTAATCCACCTTCGATAAACTGTTCAGGCATGAGAAGCCCATTATAACCATCGCGGATGCCATACACATCCCAGTCCCGGTTAATAGCTGAAAGTACCGCTGCCCGAATAACCGCATTCAAACCTGGAGCATCACCGCCCCCGGTGCAGATGGCGATTCGCTTGATATTCGATGCTGATTGTGCCATTCATACCTCCTCTGCGGTTCTTAAAAACAATTTAGCCATCCAATTATTACTTGATCTTATATGTTAGCAAGAAATCTTATCAAGGAAGATCGTTAAAGACAACTTATTAAACCAAAGAGTGATTATTGTGTCATGTGTCATTCATCAAATATTACCATTCATCTACAACACTCTGCTGGTTTGTGCTCGATGATTTAGGAGTGATCTTTCTTATCTTTTTAATAAAATCTCTCTAATTACGGATTGTTTCATTAAACCAGCAAAACCGAATCTCGACCCATGACTGATATACCTATGGTATTTTTAATATCGATGTTGTTATCGATGTTTCTAGAGCAATTAGAGGATTGTATGCAGCTGTCATGGTATTCGTTAATAATACTATTCCATAGTTTTCATCAGGGTAATATGCCAGGAGTGTGATAAAACCCGAAGGTATTCCACCTGCATGCGAAATCACCATTCGTCCATTCTTTTCTGCTATTTCCAGACCAAAACCATAACCTGTCTGAGTTCCACCTGGAAGTTCTATGGGAGTAATCATCATCTGATAGGATTCTTTACTTACAACGCGCCCTATTGTCAAAGCCTCCTGCCATTCCAACAAATCTCCTGCTGTGCTACATAGATCACCCGCTCCGTATGCAAAACTTGGATTCACAGGAGGAGCAATCTCATGTGCAGTTCCAAAAGCTTTGATCCGGTATCCTTGCGCCAGGTTCTGGGTAAGACTGAGGCACGAGTTAGTGTGCTCTAATCCCAATGGCACAAGGATATACTGTCGAAGGTAATCGCTATAGTCAAGCCCGGTGATTCGTTTGATGATCATCCCCAACAAAAAATAACCCCGGTTGCTATATTCCCATCTTGTCCCTGGTTCAAAGTCCAGTAAATTCCATCGCGTGAACTTAACCATCAAATCTTCAGGTGTATAAAACTGCGATATGTCGAATCCCATTGAATCAGTAGAATAATTAGGTATGGCTCCCGTATGGGTTAAAAGCTGACGAATAGTTACAATTTCCCATCTTTGGGGGATGTCTACGAGATATTGTGAGATGGGATCATCCAATCTTAAATCACCTTGCTCCATTAGATGCATGATGACCGCCGCGGTAAACTGCTTGGTAACAGAGCCAAGCATATAAACAGTATCAGCCCACACGGGTATTTGAGCCTCCTCGTTAACATAACCATAACCCTCAATAAAAGGTATTTGATTCCCGTATCGTATGCCTAAAGTAAGCCCGGCAAGGCTCCCCTGCTCAAGTGTGTCCTTCACAAGTCTTTCGATGACAAGCTCAATTTCAGGAGATATTCCCGGTTCCGGAGATGGTGTGATCTGTGATTCGCCTTCAAATATGTTTACCGCTGTTTTTGTTTCGGTTGGCAAAACCATTGTAGGAGATGAGATTGTGGACGAGTAGCAACCATAAATCACAAAAATGCTTAATACACAGGCGATAAACCACTTTCTTTTCATGTGCTTATCAGACCAACCTGGCAAGAATGAATGCAGCTCCAGCTGCCAACCCACCTACAAAAATAGTTTGTAATCCACCTCTCAAGGGATTTATACCTGTCACGCGTCCTTTGACAAATCCAAATAAGAATAAGGCAGTCAGTGTTACCGCAATTGAAACGTATAAGGCGGTTGATAATTGGGTGATTAGGATATATGGGCTTAGCGGGATCATACCGCCTACCACATAAGAAAGCCCAATGGTTAGACCGCTAATGCTGGCGCGTTTGGGATTGGGGGCTTCCAAGCCCAACTCAAAACGCATCATAAAATCCAGCCATTGCTTCCGGTTCGCAACCATGCTGTCCAAAATTGGTGCAATCTGTGCCTCATTCATGCCGTAGTTGCGGAATACATCAGCCACTTCTTCTTTCTCTTTATCTGCTAGATGATCAATCTCCCAATTTTCTCGTCCCTGCTCGGTGACGTAATGTTCAAAGTCGGTTCGAGCTGCCAAATAGCCGCCCAACCCCATGGCGATTGACCCTGCTACAATTTCAGCCAGCCCAGCAGTAACCACGATGTGTGTCGCTGCCACTGCTCCGGATATACCTGCTGCCAGTGCGAAAGGCACTGTCAAGCCATCAGACATGCCGATGACGATATCCCGCACCGTCTCATTAGCGGTGAAATGACGTTCAATGTGAGGTACAGTTGGCATGATTTCCTCCTGGTAAATACTCAGCCTACATAGAACACTCTATGTTTTCCCTGAAAGTTTATTCAAACCGAATTAAAATAATTTCTCTAGCCAGTCATTATTATACTTGCAAGGATACTAGCAAACCATTTCTTCCTTATTACCTGGTACTGGTAGTATCATGATCAATAATTACCTATATTGTATACATTATGTTACGCGTATAGTTCGGAAACCTTTTATAAGCAAATAGCGTCTTTATTTATACGCACCCGCAAAATTCGATCAAACATCAACAATAAAATAAACCTCCCTGGAGGAAATAATGTATCCCAAATTTCTCTTGAGCTTCTTACTTCTGGCTACCGCGCTGGTCGGATGCAATCTTGTCTCCTCTACGATGGTACCAACTACCATCCCTAATTCACCGCCCACCCTTGAATTTGTCGAGCCCCCTCCCATCCAACCTGCTTCACCTTCCCCTGTGCTAACCACGGCTTCCATCCCACCTTCCGCCACTCCCCTTTCAAGCGGACAAGAGGTTCTCGAACGAGCCGCTCATGTAATTGCCGCGCTCAAGGACATGGATATGACCACTCTATCGGGTTATATCCAACCGCAGATGGGTCTGCGCTTCTCCCCCTACGCATCTGTGAGGGATACCGACCAGATATTTTTAGTGGATAAAATTGACGGTTTATTGGCTGATAGAACAGTCTATACCTGGGGAGCTTATGACGGCTCCGGAGCTCCCATCAACCTGACCTTTGCAGATTATTACTCCAAGTTCGTCTATGATGTGGATTTTGCCAATGCTCCTCAGCAGTCACTCAACCATCGCCTGGGTGTGAGCACCTCCATTGATAACAGCCTTGAATTTTATCCCGGTGCGATGATCGTGGAATATTATTTCCATGGCTTCGACCCTCAATTTGAAGGCATGGATTGGCGCAGTCTGCGCCTTGTTTTCATGGAAGATAATAACACCTGGTATCTCGTCGGTCTCATCCATGATCAGTGGACAACCTGATGTGAGATAGTGAATAATGACTTACAATTAAGCCATGTTTACTCACGCCATCACCCGCCTTCCTGGAGAGAATTTTGCCAATGGATTGACCACCGCTAATCTGGGACACCCAAGCTACCCGCTCATCCTTGAGCAGCACCGAGCCTATCGCCAGGCTCTGCTTAGCCTGGGGCTGGATGTGATGGTGCTCCCAGCCGAGCCAGATCATCCAGATGCCTATTTCGTTGAAGATCCAGCCATCATTACATCCAAAATCACTGTGATCACGCGCCCCGGAGCACCTTCCAGGCAAGGAGAGGAAACGACCCTCGAGCCTTTTTTAGAGTATTATCGCCCCATTTTCCATATCCACCCTCCCGGCACGGTTGATGGTGGAGATGTGCTCATGGTTGGAGAGCACTTTTTCATCGGTTTATCTGAGCGAACCAATGCTGAGGGCGCCACCCAGCTGGCCACTCTTTTAGCAGGTATCGGGCATACCTCCGAAACCGTCCCCGTTGCAGCTGGATTGCACTTGAAGTCATGCGTTAATTATATTGGCAAGAATACCCTACTGGTTACAGAAAATTTAGTTAATAACCCTGCTTTTACCAGGTATGAGAAAATTATTCTTGATGCCGGTGAGGAGTATGCTGCCAATACACTTTGGGTCAACGATACCCTGCTAATGCCCAAAGGCTTTTCAAAGACGCACACCAAGCTCACCCACATCGACATGAGAATCATCGAATTGGACATCAGTGAAGTCCAAAAAATGGATGGCGGTCTGACCTGTATGTCTTTGAGGTTCTGACATCATGCTCAAATTCCCACCAGCCTCATCCGAACAATATGACCAATTCCTGCAAACGATGTGGGATGATGGTCAGGAGTACATGGAAAATACTTTATGAATAATGAAGATGACCTGGGATGAATACGCTCAAATTTTCCGCACGCGGGGTTAAGTGCCTGCCATTTATCAAGATGCTGATCTGGCTGGTTTTTATTGGATTGAGGAGCGTGGCGATACACTCCATTTATATGACTTGATCCTGAAATCTAATTTCCAGGGCTAGGGGATTGGCACAACCGTCTTGACAATGTTGGCAGAAAACTATTCCGGTAAGCTGGGCAAAATCGAGTTGGGAGTGTATCAAGCCAATTCCGGTGCTATCCAGCTTTACGAAAAAATGGGTTTTTAGATTACCCGCAGCCTGAATGACCTTCATTTTTATATCATGCATAAAACTCTTAATTCGTCAAGAGAGTCATAATCCTCCTTCATGACCGTCAATTGGATTGATGTAACCAACCTATCCTTCAATACCCTGCTCTTGCTTGAGCGCGTTCAGCTCAGCTGGTTCCCGGGCTGGGTACCTGAAGAGGAGCTAACCATTGCCTTATCAGCCAATCCAACTATTGAATTGTATCTGCGTCATAAGTGCCCTGAAATCATTCCCTGGTTGGATCATATTCAATCCAGTCATGCTCCTGAACATCCCCCAACCCAAGAAATCATTCGCCAGGCTGAGATCAAGATACTGGATACCATCAACGATCTGATGACATATGTGGTTGACCCGGTAATCTATGATAACCAGCCTTTCATGGGTTGGGATTCAATTGAGCTGCGCGGTTTGACCGATTTCAATGGAAAGATTGTCATCGATATTGGATCAGGTACTGGCAGGCTGGCATTTATCGCTGCCGAAAATGCTTCAGCCGTGTTTGCGGTCGAGCCCGTAGGTAAGCTGCGTCGTTATATCCAGCAGAAAGCCCGAGCTCAAAATCTCACCAACATTTTTCCGGTGGATGGTCTGATTACCGAACTGTCTTTCACGGATGGCTTTGCGGATATCACCATGAGCGGGCATGGTTTCGGTGACCATCCCCAGATAGAATATGTCGAAATGAAGCGTGTAACCAAACCAAGTGGGATGCTCATCCTTTGCCCTGGCACCAGCTTGACACAAACTGCTATCCATGAATTTCTTCTTTCCCAGGGGTTCAGTTATTCCCAGTTCGAAGACCCTATGAAGGTGCTAAGCGCAAATACTGGAAAGTGGTTTAATTAATAATGCCTGCCAATGTGGACTGACCTGGCAGGTAATATATTTATTAATATAAGGAAGCTATTGTTTTTCTTCTAGGGGGTGAGCTCGGCAATATTTTACATATCGCGCGGCATATGCATCTTTCCCACGCAACAGGTCCAAAGCCCGGATTACACGCGTAAACTTGATTGGATCCGTGATGGCGCAGGTGGCTCCTGCGCCAATGGTTAATGCCAAAAACGCAGCATTGACCGTATCGCGTTCGGGTAAACCAAACGATACATTGCTAGCCCCCACATTAATATTGACATCGAACTCACTACGCATACGCTGAATCGTTTGCAGCGTGACCGCTCCAGCCTGGCTTTCAGCACCCACAGTCAGAACCAATGGATCGATGATTACATCCTCGGCAGGGATACCATACTTTGCCGCGGCCTCTAATATTCTGCCTGCAATCTTCACCCGCCCATCCGCATCCTTGGGAATACCTTGTTCATCCATGGTCAAACCAATCACGCACGCCCCTCGTTCTCTCACTAAAGGCAGTATCGCCTGAAGAGAGTCTGGCTTTCCGTTCACTGAATTTACCAGCGGTTTTCCTGGGGTGATGGGTAGAGCTTGTGCCAGGGCTTTAGGGTTAGGTGAATCCAGGCAAAATGGTACGTCAAATGCTTCGACCAGCATCTTGACCACCTGAGGTAATAATTTCTCTTCATCCGCTCCCGGAACACCCACATTAACGTCCAACAAATCCGCACCTGCATTGATCTGGTTAGTAGCCAGCTCCAAAACATATTTCAAATTGCCCTCCAGGAGTGCTGCAGCCAGTTTCTTTCGCCCCGTTGGATTGATCTTTTCCCCGATGATGGTAAATACCCCATCAGAATCAATTTTGACTTGCTTTGTCTTACCACATACCAAAGTTTGCATTAATACTCTCCTCTAGATAACATCTTGAATAATATCTTTATCACCCTGGAATTTCTCTTTCGGCTCTTTGCAAAATTCGGTCCAATTTTTCACATACCTCTTCAGGCAATGGGTCGATGAGTGGTTCTTCCAGGATGCCTGCCACCACTTCACGTGCTTTTACATACATGGATGGTTTGCCCAGGTTCATCCAGGTTTCATAGGAATGATGGTCCAACAGCTGCGGTGTAAAAAATTCCGTGCCTCGGGCTGCTGTGCGCGTGCTCCTGGATCCTAAGAAATGCCCACCAGGTCC
>CAZXPK010000134.1:0-9527 GCA_964642565.1 uncultured Anaerolineaceae bacterium | reverse complement strand
GCTTATATTTTGCCTCCAGAGGTTGGTATGGGTCACACACTCCGCTTATCCAAACCCTGCCCGGTTTTTTCCGGGTAATTTCTGCCCTTAATAAATCAGGCGCATTCAGCTTAACGTCAACAAATTGACCCCAGGGTTCCTTGTGCCCGGTGAAGCGCTTCATAAAATGGGCGTAGCAGTACAAACAATTATGCTGACAACCCGTGTAAGGATTAATGACATATGGATAGACCTTCGATACGGACAGAATAGTTTTTGATTGGATCTCTTTTATGATCATATGATTATTATACGCGTGATTATTTTATTCGTTTCCAATTAACCAGTCGAAAGGAAGCCTCCGATCATCCTAACGCACGGACAGGCTGAAGCCAGGCTTGCATAATGGTCAATATCTTCTATAATTGGATAAGGTACGGAGCACACACCCATACACCCCCAAAGCTACCGGCCAGGGTAAACCCTAGAATTTATTTTGAGTATACAGTTTCAGGGTAAGCAGATATTTTCCACGCTGGTCCAAAATTGATCGTGGCAAATTTGGAACAATCCAAAAGGAGGTGCAGCAGTTAACTGGATCACTACCCCACAGCACGGTTGTTGATAGTTTAAACCAAATAACACAAAAGAGGAGAGAAACATGTCACGAAAACTATTTTTTGTATTCAGTCTCTTAATTGCCCTCAGCCTGCTGGCAACCGCGTGCGGTGCCAAAGCGACCGCAACAGTGGCTCCCGCCAGCAACGGCGAAGTGGCAGCGCCTGTGGTCCAAACAGTTGAGGTCATCAAGACGGTCATCGTCACAGTGCCTGTCGAGAGCACCGCAGTACCCCCCGAGGTCATCAAGCCGGCGGGGTATGGAGAAACCCTGCAAGCCGTCCAGGCAAACGGCAAGGTGGTGTGCGGCGTACACACCTCACTGCTCGGATTCGGGTATCTGGATGAAAATGGGCGCAACATCGGTTTCGACATAGACTTTTGCCGAGCCGTGGCTGCAGCCGTGCTGGGTGACCCTGAGGCAATCGAAGCAGTGCCGATCACAGCAGCTGACCGCGGCCCGGTGCTGCAGACCGGTGAGGTTAATATGGTCACCCGCAACATGACCTGGACCTCCAAACGCGATGCAGAATGGGGCAACTTCACCTGGATCACGTTCTACGATGGCCAAGGCTTTCTGGTGCGTGCGGACAGCGGAATCGCCACCCTGGAAGACATGGACGGGGCTACCGTATGCGTGACCACGGGGACAACCACGGAGAAGAACCTGGCAACATCTTTCGCCGATGCCGGTTTGACATACGAAGCAGTCACTTTTGAAGATACCCCCTCCGTGTACAGTGCCTATGTGGAAGGGCGCTGCGACGTGGCTACCAGCGATAAATCACAACTGGCTGCTGCCCGGGCTGGTTTCGCAACCCCAGAAGACCACGTTATCTTACCCATCACCATTTCCAAAGAACCGCTCACACCGGCTGTACCGACCGGCGATGACCAGTGGTTCGATATCGTCAAGACGGTGATCTGGGGATTGATCAATGCTGAGGAGTATGGGGTCACCTCCGCGAATGTGGAGGAAATGAAATCCAGCGAGAATTCAGATATACGCGCCATGCTCGGCGTGGAAGGAGAAGCAGACTGGGGCTACACTGCCCTCGGCTTATCCCCCGATTCACTGGCAAAGGCAATCTCCGCGGTTGGCAACTACGGCGAGATCTACGACCGTTACTTCGGCGCGAATGGCATCGCCTTCCAACTGGACCGCGGCTTGAACAATCTGTGGACCAATGGTGGCTTGATGTACGCACCACCCATCAAGTAAGCTCAAAAGTATTCTAATTGGGTGTGCAGTCAGTCTAGGCTAAGATTGCACACCCAAGGCTGGAATCACAAAGACTCCGGATGGTAACGGGCGAGTATTTCCCTAAGAAAATCCCAATCTGGCGCGATGAGCGTGTACTCAAAGCCGTCGCCCAGATCATCTCTTCGCTTATCGTCCTTGGTTTCCTGTATTGGGTGATCGGCAACTTCATCGCAATCACACAGCAGCGCGGGATGCCGCTGACCTATGGATTCCTGAAGGAAGCGGCAGGGTTCCCGATCAAGGAGTCATTCATCCCTTATGATTCCACCATGTCCTTCGGAAGGGCTGTCCTGGTGGGGCTGATCAACACACTTGTGGTCTCTGCGGCAGGCATCCTGTTCGCAACAGTATTAGGCTTTATCTTCGGTCTGATGCGCCTTTCCTCCAACTGGCTGATCAGCCGCATTGCGCTGGCTTATATTGAATTCCATCGCAACATACCCCTGCTGGTCTTATTATTCCTGTGGTACTTCGGTGTCTTCACCAAACTCCCGGCAGTCAAAGAGAGCATCGCCTTGCCTGGATTCATTTACATCAACCAAAGGGGTTTTTATCTCACCTGGCCAAAGCTGGCAGAAGGAGGCACGCTCTTTGCAGCCTCGCTGGTGGCAGGTATCATCCTGGCGATCATCACCTGGTCGGTGCTAAGGCGCATCCGGGAGGTGAAAGGCAAGGAGACGTATTTTGGCAGGGTAAGCCTGGCGGTGCTGATTTTGGTGCCACTCGTCGGCTGGTTCGCCTCTGGTGGTAAGCCAGTGCTGCTGGATATGCCGATCTTGAAAGGGTTCAACTTTCAGGGCGGGTTACGCTTGACCACAGAGTTCACCGCCCTGTTGATCGGTCTGGCCATGTATACATCCGCGTTTATCGCCGAGGTGGTCCGTTCAGGTATCCAGGCGGTGCAAAAGGGTCAGATTGAAGCAGCCAGGGCGGTGGGACTGCGTTACTCGCAAATTTTGTCGTTGATCATCATCCCACAGGCGATGCGCGTCATCATCCCGCCTCTGATCAGCCAGTACCTGAATTTAACAAAGAACTCCAGCCTGGCACTGGTGATTGGCTACCAGGAGCTGTTTGCCATCGGGAAGGTCACCATTAACCAGGCGGGACGGGCAGTGCCGGTCTTCATCCTGGTCATGGCGACCTATCTTGCCATCAGCCTGCTGACCTCGATCATCCTGAACATCTACAACAAACGCGTGCAATTTATCGAACGATAAAATCGAGCGATAATCATGACAGCCACCTCCAAGGATTCAACCCCTCCTTCCCCACCAAGCCCACTGGAATGGGTGCGCAAAAACCTGTTCAGTAGCTGGATAAACGCGTTGCTGACCATCCTGGGTGTAACGGTGGTGTACTTTGCGCTGGTCAACCTCGCCACCTGGGCGTTTACAACCGCAGACTGGCGTCCGATTACTGCGGCGCCACTGCTATATCTGGTGGGGCAGTACCCGCGAGAGGAATTGTGGCGCGCAGGCGTCAGCATGCTGATGATCACCTTCCTGGTAGGCATGAGCTGGGGGGTGTGGAAGCGGTACGTCAGGCCATTTGCCATTTTCCTGGCCATCCTGCTGGGCGTCCTGGCAATTATCCCGCTGGAAACACCTACAATAACGATGGCAATCCGGGTGTTCATGCTGATCAACCCTATCCTGATCTATCTGGGGTACCGGATTGGGAGACTCCGGCCTGTTCACGGGAGTCACGTGGCAACATTGTGGCTGATCGCGCTTCTTTTGATCCCTCTGGTGATCCTGCCCGGGTTTACCAACTCCAGCCTGCTGCCAAAAGTACCGACCACCGTGTGGGGTGGGCTGCTGATCACCCTACTGCTCTCGGTGGGTGGAATCGTGCTCTCTTTCCCCTTCGGTGTGTTGCTGGCGCTGGGTAGACGTTCATCCCTGCCGGTAGTCAAGTGGTTTTCAATTTTCTTTATTGAGCTTGTACGTGGGGTACCCCTGGTAACAATCTTATTTATGTTCTCGGTCATCCTGGCTCTCTTTCTGCCCACCGAATCGAGGATCGACCGAGTGATTCGCGCCCTGATGGGGATTGTATTCTTCAGCGCGGCTTATACCGCTGAGAATGTGCGCGGTGGTCTGCAAGCCATCCCGCCTGGTCAAGTGGAAGCTGCCAAGGCGTTGGGGTTGAAAAATTTACACATCACGTCGATGATCGTTCTCCCCCAGGCGCTGCGTTTGGTGATTCCCACCATCGTGGGGCAATTCATCTCGCTGTTCAAGGATACCACTTTGGTGTACATCGTGGGAATTAACGATTTGCTGGGGATGGGTAATGCAGTGTTAAAGTTAAAACCTGAGTTCGTGCGGTTGCAGATGGAAGTTTATCTGTTTATTGCACTGATCTTTTGGATATTCAGCTATTTTATGTCATATGCCAGCTTACAGCTAGAGAAAGCTTTGGGTGTCGGTGAACGCTAGAAGTGAGGATGCTATGAGCGAACAGGTCAAGGTCGATCAGCCCATCATCATCGCCCGGGATGTAAACAAGTGGTTCGATAACTTCCAGGCGTTGAAAGGCATCAGCATGGAGGTGAAGCATGGCGAGGTGGTGGTGATCTTCGGCCCTTCGGGTTCAGGCAAATCGACCTTCATCCGCACGCTCAACCGTCTGGAGGAACACCAGCGCGGCACAATCATCATCGATGGCATTGAGCTCTCACATGACGTACGCAACATTGAGCGGGTGCGGAGCGAGATTGGGATGGTGTTCCAACAGTTCAACCTGTTCCCACACCTGACTGTTCTGCAGAACATCACCCTGGCACCGATCTGGGTGCGAAAATGGTCCAAAGAGAAAGCAGAGGAAGTGGCCATGCAACTCCTGGAGCGGGTGGGCATCCCAGAGCAGGCGCAGAAATTCCCCGGACAGCTCTCAGGCGGTCAACAACAGCGCGTGGCAATCGCGCGGGCATTAGCGATGCAGCCTAAAATCATGCTATTTGATGAGCCCACCTCAGCACTCGACCCGGAGATGATCAAAGAGGTGCTGGATGTAATGGTTGGGTTAGCGAAGAGTGGGATGACCATGCTGGTGGTCACGCACGAGATGGGCTTCGCGCGGGCAGTCGCCCACCGCATGTATTTCTTCGACGAGGGCACAATCGTGGAAAGCGGTACGCCTGACCAGATTTTCAAAAATCCACAGGAAAACCGTACGAAGCTGTTCCTATCGCAAATCCTAGAGCATTAGAATTTAATCCTCGATGTACTCAGAATAGATATTAGGGAATTAGCAGCGATTTGCTGTAAGGTGTAAATTCCTCCCATACAAGAATTAGCCAGGGGGGGAAATATTCAAATCAAAGATTAGACCGGATTTAGCCAATCTACAAAAGGGCTCAGGTCTTCGACTAATAACAGCACCAAGAAGAGATTACTTCGCTCGATAAATCGCTCACTCGCAATGACATAATAAAAAACGGGGCTGGTAAAACCAGCCCCGCCGAGTTAGACGCCCCAGTGGGGCATCTTTACGATTAAAGGTTAATCTACCGAGAAGTTGTCATCCGCGGCGATGTCATCTGCCAGAGCAAAATCCTCGGAAGTGTAGTCATCCTCGAATTCGCCTTCAGTGCGGTCATGCGCGGTTCCTTCCCCACTTACCTTCTCGACAAATCGCCCGTGGACGAAACCCGTACCAGCCGGGATGAGCTTACCGATGATCACGTTTTCCTTCAAGCCGTACAGAGGATCCTCCGAGGCAGCAATGGCTGCCCCCGCCAGCACCTTGATGGTGTGCTGGAAGGAAGAAGCTGACAGGAAGGAATCAGTGCTCAGGGAGGCCTTGGTGATCCCAAGCAGCGTCTCCAGGAAGCGTGCCGGGCGCTTGCCCTGTGAGAGCAGCTCCTCGCTTACACGCTTGAGCTCGAGCAGGTCCACCAGGTCACCGGGGAGATAATTGGTATCTCCCGGTCGGGTAACCTGCACCTTGGAAGTCATCTTACGAATGATCACCTCGAAATGCTTGTCATTGATGTTCTGACCCTGTGACCGGTATACTTTCTGAACCTCAGTCAGCAGATACATCTGGGCGATATACCGTCCCTGGATGCGCAGGATGCGATGTGGGTTCAACGAACCTTCGGTGATCGGCTGACCCGGCTCCACATGATCGCCATCCTTGATCATCAAGCGGGCATTGGTGGGGATTTCATGCTCCGCTTCCTGATGCACCTCATAAGAGACGACCACTTTGGTGCCGTCATCACCCTTTTCGAGGCGAGCGCGCCCAGTATGTTGAGCAACAATGGTGGCAGTATCAAGGAAAGCTACCACATCTCCCTGGGTTACTTCGGTGGCATCTTCGACAGCCACGGTCCAGCTTTCAGGGATGGTGTATTCATCGCTCACCATCTCGGAATGCTCGATGCGCACCAGGCGCAGCTCGGAATAGCGATCCGACTGCATGATGTGGGCAGTACCGGCGATCTCGGCGACTTTTGCCTCACCTTTTGGCATGCGGCGGGCTTCAAACAGCTCTTCCACACGCGGCAGACCCGTGGTGATATCTCCGCCAGCGGCCACACCACCGGTATGGAAGGTGCGCAGGGTAAGCTGCGTACCTGGCTCACCAATGGATTGGGCAGCCACGATCCCGACGGCTGCTCCCATCTCAACCATCTTGCCACGACCCAGGTCCATGCCGTAGCATTGGGCGCAGATGCCGTGGTCCAATTCACACGTGAGCGGTGATCGCACGATGACTTCTTGAATATCAGCAGAGGTGACACGACGGACCAGATCCCTATCCAGCAAATCACCTCGCTCGGCTAGCACTTCACCCGTCTTGAGGTCGATGACATTCTGAGCAACCACACGCCCAAACAGGCGGGTGCCCATGGCTTGCCCGGCGACATCGTCGCTCTTGCGAATGGGGATGCCGTCCTGGGTGTTGCAATCCAGCTCGTTGATGATGACGTCCTGGGCAACATCCACCAGGCGGCGAGTCAGGTAACCGGCATCCGCGGTGCGCAGGGCGGTATCGGCCAAACCCTTGCGGGCACCGTGGGTGGAGATGAAGTATTCCAAGGCGTTCAAGCCTTCGCGGAAGTTCGAGCGGATGGGGTAAGAGATGATACGCCCGGATGGGTCGGCCATCAGACCGCGCATGCCTGCCAGCTGTGAGATGGGTCCGAAACCACCCTTGGTGGCACCCGAGTTCGCCATAGTTGCCAGGTTGCCATATGGATCCATGCAACGTTTGACTGCTTCAGCAACATCGTTGGTCGTCCGCTGCCAGATGTTGATCACACGCTCATTCTGTTCCTGTTCGGTAAGCAGGCCTCTGCGGAAGTCTCGCTGAACCAGCTCCACTTCCTTCAATGATTGGCTGATGATCTCCTGCTTTTCAGGAGGAACGGTGATATCTGAAACTGCAATGCTGTAACCCGAGCGGGTGGCATACTCAAAGCCGATTTCCTTGATGCGGTCAGCGACCTCGGGGGTTTGACTTTCTCCACCAACCTCATACAGCTCTGCAATCAGGTCTTTTAGGTCGCCCTTATCCAATTTCCAGTTAATGAATTGGATTTCGGGAGGTAGGATGCGGTTGAAGATGACGCGCCCAACGGTTGTCTTGAGCAGGCGTTCTTCAGCCTTGGGCAGACGATCGCCGTTTTCATCGTACATGGTTTTAACCACAACCTGGATATCCGAATGGACATCTAGCTGACCCAGGTTATATGCCAGCTCCACCTCATCGATATCGGCGAAGTTGCGCCCGTCTCCCTGGTGTTTAACTGAATTATCCGCAGTCGTCAGATAATAAACGCCCAGAACCATATCCTTGGATGGGCTGATGATTGGCTCACCATCGGCAGGTTTAAGCAGGTTGCGGGAGGAAAGCATCAGCTCACGGGCTTCGGTGACTGCTTTTTGAGACAGTGGCACATGGACTGCCATCTGGTCTCCATCAAAGTCAGCATTGAAAGCAGTGGTCACCAATGGGTGTAGCTGGATGGCAGAACCCTCAATGAGGATTGGCTCAAATGCCTGAATGCCCAGGCGGTGCAAGGTGGGAGCACGGTTGAGCATTACGGGACGTTCCTTGATGACCTCTTCCAGCACTTCCCACACCTCTGGACGATTGCGCTCGATGAAGCGCTTGGCACCTTTGACGTTAGCGGCATAATTATGGGAGACCAGACGCGAAATGACGAATGGCCGGAATAACTCCAGGGCCATGCCCTTGGGCAGACCGCATTGGTAGAGCTTGAGCTGTGGTCCGACCACGATCACGGAACGGCCGGAATAATCCACGCGCTTACCGAGCAGGTTCCTGCGGAAACGACCCTTCTTCCCCTTGAGCATGTCGCTCAAAGACTTAAGCTCACGCCGCCCGCGGCGCGAAAGGGCTTTGCCGCGTTGTGAGTTATCAATCAACGAGTCAACAGCTTCTTGCAGCATACGCTTCTCGTTGCGTACGATGACATCGGGTGCACCCAGCTCAAGCAGACGCTTGAGGCGGTTGTTGCGATTGATCACCCGACGGTACAGGTCATTTAAATCGGAGGTGGCAAAACGACCACCATCCAGCTGGACCATGGGACGTAGATCGGGCGGAATCACCGGCAGGACAGTGAGAACCATCCACTCCGGGCGGTTACCCGAACGGCGGAAGGCCTCGACGACCTTCAAGCGTTTCGTGGCTTTCTTGCGCTTCTGCTTGCTTTTGGAGGTGCGGACCTCTTTCCATAACTCTTCCGCCAGCTTATTCAAGTCAAGCCGACGCAGGATATCGTAAAAGGCTTCGGCACCCATGTCGGCGTGAAATACCTGACCCCAACGGGTCTTAAGCTCACGGAAACGCGTCTCACCCATGAAAGTAAGCGGACGAAGATCAACCAGCTCATCGCGCAGACTATCGTTCTCGTCGCGCACCGTGCCAGATTGTTCTTCCAGCTCGTTCCGAAAGCCTTCCATCGTCATGTCAGCTTCAGCCCGGATACGTTCAATATCCATTTTCAGATGCTCAAGCTCGCGCTCTTTCTTGTCTTTAAGTTGGGCTTCCAGCTCTTCCAACTGCTCTTTAACAACCTTTTGAAGGCGAACCAAATGCTGGTTGCTAACCTTCTCACCGGCTTCGACAACCATTGTGTCGGTTTGGAAGGTGATGGCAGTGCGGGTTACCTTTCCTTGCTTGTCTGTTATCAGACCTTCCAAGCGCTGACCTTCTTTAATGATGGGGTCGAGCTCGGCAGATTCATCATAGTGTTTGGTAATTAGCTGGCGGAGCTGTTCCTGCTCTGCCAGGGATCGGTCACGACCTGCCTTGGTCTCGGCAATTTTGGAATTGATCTGGGCGGCGTTCTCGCGCTCAACGGCTAGCTCATTATCATCCAGACGCTTAAGGGCCTTCTGGCGTGCGTCTTCGTCCACATAGGTGACGACATACTGGGCAAAATAGAGCACACGATCCAGGTTGCGGCGGGAGATATCCAGCAGCAGACCCAGGTAGGATGGAATTCGCCGGGTGTACCAGACGTGAGCTACAGGAGCAGAAAGCTCAATATGCCCCATGCGTTCACGCCGTACAGATGACCGGGTGACTTCCACACCGCATTTATCACAAATAATCCCCTTGTAGCGGATATTCTTATACTTACCGCAATAACATTGCCAATCACGGGTCGGTCCGAAAA
>CAZXPK010000133.1:0-9598 GCA_964642565.1 uncultured Anaerolineaceae bacterium | reverse complement strand
GCGGCATCCCAGATTGCCATCAAGGAGCTTGGAACGAACGGTGGTGGCTTCTTCAATACCAATTCAGCCCATCCATTCGAGAATCCCACCCCGTTTTCCAATTTTTTGGAAGTGCTATCCATCCTGCTCATCCCTGCTGCACTTACCTATACCTTTGGTAAAATGGTCGGTTCCACCCGCCAGGGGTGGGCCATCCTTGCAGCGATGCTGATTCTCATTTGGGTACCTTTAGGCCTGGCTTTGGCGTCTGAGCAAAATGGCAACCCCGCCCTTACCAGCCTTGGGGTGGACCAGACTGCCAGTGCAACCAACCCGGGTGGAAATATGGAGGGCAAGGAGGTTCGTTTTGGCATTGCCAATTCCGCCTTATGGGCAACGGCAACCACTGCGGCTTCCAATGGCTCAGTCAACAGCATGCATGACTCCTATACTCCCCTTGGGGGATTGGTCCCACTTTGGATGATGATGCTGGGTGAAGTATCGTTTGGTGGGGTAGGCTCAGGCTTGTACGGGATGCTGGTCTTCGTCATCGTGGCCGTCTTTGTAGCAGGTCTGATGGTGGGGCGCACCCCCGAGTACCTGGGCAAGAAGATCGAATCTTACGAGATGAAAATGGCCTCCCTGTTGATACTGATCATGCCGATCACCGTCCTGGTGCTCACCGCAATCGCCGTGATGACGGGTGCTGGCAGGGCGACCATCTTCAACCCCGGTGCGCATGGTTTTAGTGAAGTACTCTACCTCTTCACCTCGCAGGGAAACAACAATGGCAGCGCATTTGCCGGCATCGGTGCGAATAATCCATTTTATAACCTCACCGGCGGGATAGCCATGATGATCGGTCGTTTTTTCCTTGCCGTTCCAACTCTGGCTCTGGCTGGCTCGTTGGTTAAAAAGAAAAAAACGCCTGAAGGTGCCGGGACGCTCCCCACGCATACGCCTCTGTTTGTAGTTTGGTTGATCGCCGTTGTCATTCTGGTTGGGGCTTTGAACTTCTTACCTGCCCTGGCCTTGGGGCCGATCGTAGAGCATTTGATGCTGTGGTAAAGAATGACATGTAATGTATAACATGGTTTCTTGCAACTCGTCTTGCTGAATAGGTTTATGGTATGACACTTAAATTACGGAAATCTAAATCTTTCAAGCGCCAGCTGTACCTGCGCGCAGTATCTGATGCTTTTATCAAGCTCAATCCGCGTCACATGTTACGTAACCCGGTCATGTTCGTGGTGGAAGTTGGCAGCTTGTTGACTACCCTGTTATGGGTCCAGGCTCTGACCGGTCACGGCGAGGCACCCGCGGCCTTTATCGGTGGGGTGGCTCTATGGCTGTGGTTTACGGTCTTATTCGCCAATTATTCTGAAGCCGTAGCCGAAGGGCGCGGCAAGGCGCAGGCAGAAGCCTTGCGCAAGACACGCCGAGAAACCCAGGCTAAGAAACTCCGTCAGCCCAACCGCGACGCCGGTTACGATACCATACCGTCAGCTACTCTACACAAGGATGACCTGTTCCTGGTGGAAGCCGGCGATATTATCCCAGTGGATGGCGAGGTAATCGAGGGGATTGCCTCGGTAGATGAAAGTGCAGTTACAGGTGAGAGTGCGCCAGTCATCCGCGAGTCGGGTGGCGACCGCAGCGCGGTCACTGGAGGCACGCGCCTGCTATCCGACTGGCTGGTGGTGCGCATCACCGCCAATCCCGGCGAAGGCTTCCTGGACCGCATGATCGGCCTGATCGAAGGAGCCAAACGTCAAAAGACGCCTAATGAGATCGCCCTGAATATCCTGTTGGCTGCCTTTACGATCATCTTTCTGGTGGTATGTATGACCCTTTTGCCTTATTCCCTTTATAGCGTGCAGACTGCCGGCCAGGGCACCCCGATTACCATTACGGTGTTGGTGGCACTATTGGTCTGTTTGATCCCGACCACCATTGGTGGGCTGCTCTCGGCTATCGGCATTGCTGGCATGGACCGTATGATCCAGCGCAACGTAATCGCTCTCTCCGGGCGGGCGGTGGAAGCCGCAGGAGATGTCGACGTGCTTCTGCTCGATAAGACCGGAACCATCACGCTGGGCAACCGTCAGGCAGTCGAGTTCATCCCGGTGGGAAACGTCAGCCCCCGGCAACTGGCGGAAATTGCCCAACTCTCTTCCCTGGCTGACGAGACGCCCGAGGGTCGCAGCATCGTGGTGCTGGCAAAGGAGAAATTCGGTTTACGTGGGCGGTCGGTTGGCGCTGGTCCTGATACCTCTTCAGGAGCCCGTTTCATTCCCTTCTCTGCCCAAACCCGCATGAGTGGAGTGGACATGGACGGAACATCGATCCGCAAAGGCGCCCCCGACGCTATGCTTACCCATATCAGGGGGCAAGAGAAGCCAGTCCCGGCAGAGCTTAACCGCCTGGTGGAAGGAATCGCCCGAAATGGCGGTACACCGCTTATTGTGACACGCAACGGAGAAGCCTGGGGTGTGATCCACCTCAAGGACATCGTTAAAGGCGGGATCAAAGAACGCTTCATCCAACTCCGAAAGATGGGTATTAAAACCGTTATGATCACCGGTGACAACCCGCTCACGGCAGCTGCCATCGCAGCAGAGGCCGGTGTGGACGATTTCCTGGCTCAGGCTACCCCTGAGACTAAACTGAAACTGATCCGTGAGTACCAGGCTGGCGGACGGCTGGTGGCCATGACTGGCGATGGTACCAATGATGCCCCGGCTCTGGCGCAGGCGGACGTAGCAGTGGCGATGAATACTGGCACCCAGCCCGCGCGTGAAGCGGCCAACATGGTCGATCTGGATAGCAACCCTACCAAGCTGATCGAGATCGTGGAAATCGGCAAACAGTTGCTGATGACGCGTGGCTCGTTGACCACCTTCAGCATCGCTAACGACGTGTCAAAATACTTCGCCATCATTCCAGCGGCGTTTGCCAGCACCTACCCGCAGTTGGAGGCGCTCAACGTGATGCGTTTGGCTACCCCGGAGAGTGCCATTCTCTCTGCGGTGATTTTCAACGCTTTGATTATCATCGCTTTAATCCCCCTGGCGCTCAAAGGCGTACCGTATCGAGCCAAAGGCGCGGCACAACTATTACGTGACAATCTCCTCATCTATGGTGTGGGTGGATTAGTAACGCCTTTTATCGGAATTAAGTTGATTGATATGCTATTGGTCTTTTTACACCTTGTGTAGCTGGCCGACAGGTGTTTATTCAAAAGTATTGATTAATTCGACCATCCTGGAGAGGTAAATTATGAACAGAACTCACTTGTCTTTTTCATCCACAATCTTTTTTAACTGTATATTCGCCTTTTTAAGCGTCGTAATCTTGACGATTCCTTTGATGTTTATTGGGCGGGATACACTTGGTGAAGCCGTTATTGCCTTGTTGTACCTGGTACCAGTTGGATGGAGTGCCGCCCGGTGGGGACAAGGTGCGGGTGTCTGTGCAGCTGTAACGGCAGCGCTGGCCTTCGACTTCTTTTTTATTCCTCCCTTTTATACATTTGCAGTGGGCAGGCTCGAGGGTTGGTTGGTGCTAGTGATCTTCCTGGTAGTTTCGATTGTAGTGATCGGTCGGATCCAATCTGGCCTGACTAAAGCCCGAACCAGCGAACGGGAAGCCCTCTTTATGTACGAGATGAGTGCAGCCCTGGCCGGGCTACGCACCCAGGAGGCAGTCGTCCATGCCCTGGCAACGAATTTACAGCTAATGTTCCAGGCTGAGCTGGTGGAAGTAGGCATTCAACCTGGGAATAAATCAACACCTTTATTTGTGAAAGTTCCGCCATCTGTGGAAGGAAGCGGGGGCCCCGACTGCATTCTTCCAATATTGGCTTCACCAGGGCTATTAGGAGAGATCCGCATATGGCGAGGACATGGCTGGTTGCCCGAGGAAGGCAGTCGACTGCTTCACAATTTGGCCACCCAAGCTGCCGTAGCGCTTGAACGGGCGCGCTTGGCTGAGGCAGAGGCAAGAGTTACAACAGCTGCTAATTGAAATCGGAAATGAAGGTTGATATGCGATCACAATTCAGACCGGCAATCGTTTCTCTTGCCATATTCACGATATTGACGGGGGTTTTATATCCCCTGATAATCACTGGCATCGCTCAGGTGATCTTCCCACATCAGGCGAATGGCAGTCTGATCGTACAAAATGGTCAGGTGGTAGGATCTGAATTAATTGGGCAATCCTTTGACGACCCACGTTACTTCTGGGGGCGCCTTTCAGCTACTTCACCTTACCCCTACAATGGCGCGGCTTCCACGGGCTCTAACCTGGGCCCTACGAATCCGGCCTTGACAGCGGAGGTTAAAGCCCGCATAGCTGCCTTGAAGGCGGCGGATCCGACGAATGATTTGCCCATCCCGGTGGATTTGGTCACCTCGTCTGGGAGCGGTCTTGACCCGGATATCAGTATCGCAGCCGCCCTGTACCAGGTACGGCGCGTTGCCAAAGCACGGGGGTTGAGCGAAGAGGTTGTACGGGCTTTAGTTGACCGCTTTACCGCGGGACGGCAGTTCGGCATTTTGGGAGAACCGCAGGTCAATGTTCTCGAGCTTAACCTGGCACTAGATGGGATAAAATAGGAAGGTGAGCGTGTATTAATGAACCCTTTGCCTCCTGTTAATCGCCCTGATCCAGATGATTTACTGGCCCGTATCCAGGCTGAAGATAAACAGCGGGCGCATGGACATTTAAAGATTTTCTTTGGCTATGCTGCCGGGGTTGGTAAGACCTATGCGATGCTCGAAGCTGCCCATCAGCGAAAAACTGAAGGAGTGGATGTTGTGGTGGGTTATGTTGAAACTCATAATCGGGTGGAGACAGAGAATATGCTGCAGGGTCTGGAGGTAATTCCCCGTCAAACGATCACCTACCGTAATATCCAGCTGCCAGAAATGGATATTGACAGAATACTTTCGCGCAAGCCACACCTGGTCCTGGTAGACGAGCTCGCTCATACCAACGCCCCTGGCTCACGGCATACCAAGCGCTATCAGGATGTGGAAGAACTACTGGCGGCCGGGATCGATGTGTATACCACGCTTAACATCCAGCACCTGGAAAGCTTGAACGATGTAGTAGCCCAGATTACAGGCACAAAGGTGCGTGAGACCATCCCCGACCGTGTGATTGATGAGGTCACCGATATCGAGCTGATTGACCTGCCAACCGAGGAGCTGTTGAACCGGCTGAAAGAGGGTAAGGTTTACGTCCCCGAGCAAGCTGAGCGCGCCATTGAAAAATTCTTCCGGCAAGGCAACTTGACCGCCCTGCGCGAGCTGACCATGCGCCGGGCAGCCGAACGGGTGGACGACCAGATGCTGAGTTACATGGAAACACGTGCCATCCCTGGTCCATGGCCTGCGGGAGAACGCTTGCTGGTGTGCATTAGCCCTGGGACAGTCAGTGAGCGTTTGATCCGAACAGCTCGCCGACTGGCAGACGAGTTGAAGGCTGAATGGTATGCCGTTTATGTCGAAACCCCTCAACAAGCCAGGATATCTACAGCCCAACGGTACCGAGTCGATCGCATGCTGACGCTGGCTGAAGATTTGGGCGCAAAATCAATCTCGATGCCAGGTCAATCGGTGGCGGAGACCGTATCAAATTATGCGCGCAGCCATAATGTTACTAAAATAATCATTGGAAAATCACGCCGGTCGCGTTGGTACGAATTGCTGAGGGGCTCGGTGGCGGACCAGCTGATCCGGCAGAGTGGACCAATAGATGTTTACTTCGTCAACAGCGAAGCCCAGCCTACATTTACACCATCTGAGCGTTTATGGCAACCCCACCGCCCATGGCGCAGATATTTATGGGGAATAGCCTTGGTGGCTGCTGCCACTGGCGTCAGCGCTCTGGTCGCTCCTTTTATATCACCGACTAATTTGGTCGTAGTATATCTATTATCTGTTGTCATCGCCGCAATTTTTCTCGGACGCGGACCAGCTATCCTGGTTTCGATCTTGAGTGTGGCATTATTCGATTATTTCTTCGTCCCGCCGCACCTAACCCTGGCGGTTTCGGATACTGAATACATATTAACCTTTTTCGGTTTGCTAGCGGTGAGCCTGGTGATCAGTTACCTGACTGCCCAGGTGCGTGAGCAGGCAGAGGCAGCTCAACGTCGTGAAGCGCAAACCGCTGCATTATATGATCTGGGTCATGACCTGACTGCCACTGTCGGTTTGGAGGCAGTGGCAAAAACGATCATTTCCCATATCAGTCAAACTTTTAGCCGTGAGGTCGCCATTTTTCTACCGGAAGGCGATCAATTGAGGTTATACACTGCCAGTCCAGGCCTGGTTGTGGCTGAAAATGAGCTGGCTGTAGCCACCTGGACTTTTGAGCATGGACAACTGGCTGGACGCGGGACGGATACATTACCAGACGCCACTATGCATTACCAACCACTTAAGACCACGCGCGGGGTGATTGGCGTGCTGGGAGTAAAACCGGTAAGTCCAAACTCGTACATGAGCCCAGATCAACGCCGGACGTTGGATGCTTTCGTCAACCAGGTGGCACTGGCAATCGAAGGTGCGCGTCTGGCTGAACAAGCTCGCCAGACGGAATTGTTGGAAGCAACAGAAAAACTGCAAACAGCCCTGCTTAATTCAATCTCGCATGATCTACGCACGCCATTGGTTTCAATCACTGGCGCCTTGAGCAGCCTGGAAGAAGCCAGTCCAGCCCTGGATGAAGAAGTCCGGCGCAGTTTGATTGAAACTGCCAGCGAAGAAGCTGAGCGGTTGAACCGGCTGGTGGGTAATCTATTGGATATCAGCCGCCTGGAAGCGGGAGCCATGCACCTTCATCGTGAGGCATGTGACGTGCAGGAATTGATCGGGTCGTCCTTGGAGCAAATTGGTACTCCACTTAAAAACCGCCAGGTGAAGGTGGAGATTTCTACCAAGTTATCTCTCGTATCCGTAGATTTTGTGTTGTTCAGCCGGGTGCTGGTCAATGTGATCGATAATGCCCTCAGGTATTCACCTCCGGAAAAACCTATCCAAATCAAGGCCCGCACATCCAACCACAGCCTGGAAATAACCGTTGCTGACCGTGGAGAGGGCATCCCATTAGAAGATCTTGAGCGTATATTCGATAAATTCTATCGAGTGCAAAGACCCGATAATGTGAGCGGTACGGGGTTAGGCTTATCGATTAGCAAAGGCATCGTCGAGGCACACGGGGGAAGCATCCGAGCGGAAAATCGTCGTGGGGGTGGTGCAATCTTTACCGTGAGACTGCCGTTAGAAGGGACGGGGATCGATGAATGATATTGGTTTACGGGTATTGGTGGTTGACGATGAACGAGCGATCAGACGATACCTGCATGCCGCGCTCAATGCCCAAGGGTACACCGTCTACGAGGCAAGCGGGGGAAAAGAAGCCCTGAACATGGTAGTAGCTGACCGGCCTGACCTGATCATTCTAGACTTGGGTTTGCCTGATTTAGATGGCGTCGAAGTTACCCGTCAGCTGCGTGAGTGGACGCATATCCCGATCATCGTTCTTTCAGTACGTGAGCAGGAAAGCGATAAAATTGATGCGTTAGACGCAGGGGCAGATGATTACCTTACCAAACCATTCAGTAGCGGGGAGTTGATGGCGCGTATGCGCGCGGCTTTGAGACGGACCATGCAAACCGCATCTGAGCCGGTTTTTGAAATGGATAATCTGAAGGTAGACCTCACCCGACGCCAGGTTAGAGTGGGTGATGGAGAAATATCCCTGACACCTACGGAGTACGACCTGCTGCGCATTTTAGTGCAAAATGCAGGAAGGGTCTTGACCCATCGGCAGCTGCTCCGCCAAGTATGGGGGAACGCCTATGAAAGCGAGGCACATTTATTACGCGTGAATATGAGCAACCTTCGTCGAAAGATTGAGCCTGATCCAACCCGCCCACGCTACATCATCACAGAACCGGGGGTTGGGTATCGCTTGAGGACCGAATCATAATCCGTGCATCCAGTGCCCGGCAGCCATTATTCTCCTGGAAAACGCGCAAGGGGTTGATATCAAGCTCGCGGATCTCGGAGAAGTCGATCAATAACTGGGATAGGCGCAAGAGGGCCTCGCTCACCGCGGCGAGGTCAGAAGGTTTGTGCCCACGCGCGCCCTTGAGGATGGGAGCTCCACGCAACTCGTCGATCATCTCACGAGCTTCCTTATAGGTGATTGGGGCAACCCTTAGCGCCACCTCTTCCAAGACCTCCACAAATATGCCACCCAACCCAATCAATACGACTGGACCAAAGTTGGGGTCACGCCGCCCACCAAGGATCAATTCCTGCCCACCCGTGACCATGGGCTGCACCAGGACTCCATCGATTTTGGCATCCGGGTAAAACTGATGGATCCGGTTCAGCATATCCTCAAATGCTTCCTCCACGGCAGGACCGTTGCGCAGGTTAAGCTGCACCCCACCCACATCCGACTTGTGGGAGATTTGCTCGGAGATCACCTTGATCGCCACCGGGTAGCCCATCTGGTCAGCCGCGAGGCGTGCTTCCTGCATGGTAGCTGCATGTACACCGACGGCAGTGGGGATGCCATAATGCTCCAAGACCTGCATCGACTCGGAAAGGAGCAGTTCACGCTGCTCAGACCGGGCGTGGTTGATCAAATTGCGCACGGCCTCCCGATTGACGTCAAAGGTCGGGGTCTGTTCGGCACTGCGCATCTCTTGCATGCGGCTGTAATAACGGTAACTCATCTCCAATGCCCGGATAGTCTCGACCACAGCAGTGAAGATGGGAAAACCGTAGGTGAGTCGCAGGTAATTTACTTCCTGAGCAGCTGTGGATAAATAATAAGCGACGGGTTTGTCGTAGCGCTTCACCAACTCCATGACCCGCTCCAACAGCTTGCGGCTCGGCAGGATCTCAGGTTCTGAGGCGGTGTGCAAGAACACTACCCCATCCACATTTTCCAATTGCAGGGTCTGCTCGAGGATCTGAGCGTAAACATCCAAATCAAAGAGGTCACCCAGATCAACCGGATTGGTCAGCTTGATCACTGAGGCGCGGAAGTGTTTCTCGATCGATTCCAGAAATGATTGAGGCAGCTGAGCCAGGTCAAACCCAGAAAGCTCGCTTGAATCTGCCGCTACCACGGCATGCCCCCCCGAGCGCGAGATGATCGCCAGGTTTGTCCCACGCATGGGAGGCAAACGCAGAGCCTTCAGACTGTTGAGCAGGCTGGTGGCATCATGCACCCGCATGATGTCCGCTTGCTTGAAGGCAGCCTCAGCCACTTTATCATCACTGGACAGAGCAGCCGTGTGCGAGGCAGCGATGACTTTTCCCAGCTTGCCAATATTGGATTTGAACACCAGGATGGGCTTGGTGGAACGGCAAGCGATATCCATCAGGCGGCGTCCATCCCGCAGGCTCTCCAGGTAGAGGAAGATCACCTTGGTGCCCGGATCGTCCAGCATATACTCCAGGATATCTTCCGCAGTGACGTCCAGCATGTTGCCTACAGAGACGAATTTATTCAGCGCGATACCTTCGTTCGCCATCAGATTGAGCACCGAAAAACCTATCCCACCGCTTTGGGAAATGAGGGAGAC